>NZ_JBQJIK010000062.1:0-50668 GCF_052078665.1 Inquilinus sp. CA228
CGTCTCCCCAACACGGCTCAGGCCTGCCTTCCGGACTCCCTAATCCTCTCAACCAGGGCGACACACCATGCCGTAGCCTCTTCACCCGCTTGACACCAAACTCCCCATGTGAGCCCGGGCATGACAGTGAAAAGCTTACTTCGCCCGCAACGGCTTCAGCGCCTCGGCCCAGCGGGCCAGCTCGTCCAGCATCGCGGTCGCGGCCTTGGCCTGGGCCTCGGGGACGGTGAGCTTGCCGTCGGCCACGGCATTCCAGGCCATCGGGATCGCCACCGCCTCGGTCAGCGGCACCACCTTCAGCGTGGTCAGGGTCAGCTTCTCGACCTGGACCGAGCGCAGCCCGCCCGACGCGCCGCCATAGCTGACGAAGCCGGCCGGTTTGTAGTTCCATTCCAGGTACAGGAAGTTCAGCGCGTTCAGCAGCGCCGGCGGCGGGCCGAAATTGTACTCCGGCGTGACGAAGACGAAGGCGTCGGCGGCGCTGACGCTGGCGGCCCACCGCCTGGTGTGCTCGTGCACATAGCGCTGCAGCCGCGGGTGCTCCGGCTCGTCGAACACCGGCAGGTCGAAATCCTTGAGGTCGACCAGCGTGGCATCGAATTGGCCGTGGCCGGCGGCGATCTCCTGGAACCAGGAGGCGACCACCGGTCCGATCCGGGTCGGCCGGGTGCTGCAGATCACGGTGTGGAGCTTCAAGGGCACGGCAGTCTCCGGTTGCGACGCGGGTTGGAAGGGAATGGCGATCTTTGCGGCGGCCAGGACGTCGGTGCAAGCGCGCAGGCCTGCGTCAGTCGGTCTCCGGCCGGCGGGCGATCAGGGCCGAGGAGGTGACGACCTCGGTCACCATGCCGTCGCTCTCGAACTCCGCCATCAGCCCCTCGATCTCGGCGATCAGTGCCTCGACCCGGTCGCCGATCCGCTCCGGCGCGGTGCCGGACATCGACAAAGCGCGGTCGATCAGCGTCTCGGTCGGGATTCGCCGCCGCTCGATCACCGCCACCTCCTCCAGCCGGCTGAACGGCGAGTCGAGCAGCACCGCCGTGTGGCTGACCCACTCCGAAGACCGCAGCATCGCCCGGGCGCTGTCGCCTCCGGCGTAGCGCTCGATCAGCTCGCGGAACGGCTTCGCCCAGCGGTTGTCCGGCACCTTCGGATGGTCGTCATGGATCAGCACCACGGCGCCCTCGGGGTCGATCATCCCGTCGAGCCGGCGCAGCGTCTCGGCCCGGTCCATCCAATGGAAGGAGCGGCCCATCGTCACCAGCCGGAAGCGGCCAAATTGCGGCCCCAGATCAAAGGAGCTGCCCTGGTGCCAGGTGACCCGGACGCCGGCCCGCTCCGCCGTCTCCGCCGCCACCGCCAGCATCTCCGGCTCCGGATCGATGCCGATGACCTCGCCGGCGAAGGGCGCCAGCGCTGCCGCGATCTGCCCCGGCCCGCAGCCGAGATCCATCACCCGATGATCGGCGCCGAGGCCGCAGACCCGAGCGATCCGGGGGAACAGGCCAGCGGCATAGGCCGCGCGGCCCTGCAGGTAATGGGCGGCCGCGGTGCGGAACCGCCGCGGCATATAGGGAATCGTGGTCATGGACCGGCCTCCTGGGCTGTGCCGGCGCCCCCTTCCCCGCGCCTCGTATCCGGCATAGCAGGATTCGATGACCATCCGAAGACGACGGAGCGCCGCGCGGCGCCGCGGCTCAGAGGAAGCGGATGCGCAGCTCGTCGTCATAGGCGCGGTCGCCGATCCGCAGCGCGCCCGGCTCGACCCCGTAGACCTTGAAGCCGTGCCGCTCATAGAGGCGGCGCGCCGGCTCGGCCTCGGTGATCACGGCCAGCAGCACCGCGTCGAGCCCCTCGGCCCGGGCATGGTCCAGCACCGCCTCGACCAGCGCGTCGGCGGCGCCGCTGCCACGTGCCTCGGGCCGGACATACATCCGGACCAGCGTGCCGCGATGCCGGCGCTTGATTGTCTTCTCCAGGGCCAGCCCGGCGAGGCCGAGCGGCCGGCCGTCGCGTTCGGCGGCGAAGGTCGGCACCTCGGCCACGCGCCGGGCGAAGTCCTCCAGCGACAGCCCGGCTTCGGTCTCATAAGTGGAGCCGAACGCCTCTGGATGGCGCTCCAGCCCCTCCAGCCGGATCTCGCGATAGGCCGCGGCATCCGCAGGGCCAAGCCGGCGAATGACGAAGCCCGTCATGATCAGGAAATGGTCTGCGGCAGGGCGGTGAAGCCGGCCGCCTGCTCCATCACTTCGGCGACGCGCAGCAGCGTCTCCTCGTCGAACGGCCGGCCGAGCAGCTGCAGCCCGAGCGGCAGCCCGTCGTCGCCGAGGCCGGCCGGCACCGACAGGCCCGGCAGCCCGGCCAGCGAGGCCGGCACGGTGAACACGTCGTTGAGATACATCGCGATCGGGTCGTCCTGCTTCTCGCCGATGGCGAAGGCGGTGCTTGGCGCGGTCGGCGTCAGGATCACGTCGCAGCGCTGGTAGGCCTCGGTGAAGTCGCGGGCGATCAGCGTCCGCAGCTTCTGCGCCTTGGTGTAGTAGGCGTCGTAATAGCCGGCCGACAGCACATAGGTGCCGATCATCACCCGGCGCTTCACCTCGCGGCCGAAGCCGGCGGCGCGGGTGTTCTCGTACAGCTCGTTCAGGCTGTTGCCGGTCTCGCGCAGGCCGTAGCGCACGCCGTCATAGCGTGCCAGGTTGGACGAGGCCTCGGCCGGGGCGACGATGTAGTAGGTCGGCAGCGCATACTTCGTGTGCGGCAGTGAGACCTCGACGATCTCCGCCCCCGCCGCGCGCAGCCACTCGGCGCCCTGCTGCCAGACGCGCTCGATTTCGGCCGGCATGCCGTCGACCCGGTATTCCTTCGGGATGCCGACCTTGAGGCCGCGGATGTCTCCGGTCAGCGCTGCCTCGAAATCCGGCACGCCCAAGTCGACGCTGGTCGAATCCTTCGGGTCGAAGCCGGCCATCGAGCGCAGCATGATCGCCGCGTCCCGCACGGTCCGCGCCATCGGCCCGGCCTGGTCGAGCGAGGAGGCGAAGGCGACCACGCCCCAGCGCGAGCAGCGACCATAGGTCGGCTTGATGCCGACGATGCCGGTGAAGGCGGCCGGCTGGCGGATCGACCCGCCGGTGTCGGTGCCGGTCGCCGCCAGCGTCATGCGCGCCGCGACCGAGGCCGCCGAGCCGCCGGAGGACCCGCCCGGCACCAGCTTGGCGTTGCTGCCATCCTGCCGCCGCCAGGGGTTCTCGACATTGCCGAAGGCCGAGGTGATGTTGGCCGAGCCCATGGCGAACTCGTCCATGTTCAGCTTGCCCAGCATCACCGCGCCGTCGCGCCACAGATGGCTGGTGACGGTCGATTCATAGGGCGGCACGAAATTGCCGAGGATGTTGCTGCCGGCCGTGGTGCGCACCCCTTCGGTGCAGAACAGGTCTTTAATGGCGATCGGCAGGCCTTCCAGCGGGCCGCCCTCGCCGCGAGCGAGCTTGGCGTCGGAAGCCTTGGCCATCGCGATGGCCTTCTCCGGCGTCTCGGTGACGAAGGCGTTGAGGCCGCGCAGGCTCTCCATCGCGGCGACATGCGCCGTGGTCAGCTCGACCGAGGAGATCTCGCGGCTCTTCAGCGCGTCGCGCGCGCCGGCCAGGGTCAGATGCGTCGGCTTCGCCATCACTCGACCACCTTCGGCACGGTGAAGAACCCGGCCTTGGCCGAGGGCGCGTTGGCCAGCACCTTCTCGGGATAACCGCCGTCGGTGACCTCGTCCGCCCGGCGCCGCAGCCCCTGCTGGGCCACGCTGGTCATCGGCTCGACCCCGTCGGTGTTCACCTCGGCCAGTTGCTCCACGAAGTCCAGGATGCCGGACAATTCGCCGGTCATGGAATCGAGCTCCGCCTCGTCGAGGCGGATACGGGCCAGATGCGCGATTTTCGCGACGGTGGCTCTGTCGAGCGACATGTCGTAGTCATCTCCGGGGATCGGAGGCCGAACCGGGCCGGCATGGGGCCGGAACCGCGGGGAAGGCCATCGGAAAACGGCGCGGAAGGTATCACCCGATATGGCGGTCTGCAATCTTCGCGACCTGAAGCCCCTGCTACCCCTCGGCGGGCGGCTGATCGGCCTGGATCTCGGGGAAAAGACCATCGGCATGGCGGTGTCCGATCCCGGCCTGTCGCTGGCCTCGCCGATCGGCACCATCCGCCGCACCAAGTTCACGCCGGACGCGCAGGAGCTGCTGCGCATCGTCGACGACCGCGGCGTCGCCGGGCTGGTGATCGGCCTGCCGGTCAACATGGACGGCAGCGAGGGGCCGCGCTGCCAGTCGGTGCGCGCCTTCGCCAAGGACCTCTTGAAGCTGCGCGAGCTGCCGATCGCCTTCTGGGACGAGCGGCTGTCGACCATGGCGGTGCAGCGCCAGATGATCGAGTTCGACGTCACCCGGAAGAAGCGCGCCAAGGCGGTGGACACCGCGGCGGCCGCCTGGATCCTGCAGGGCGCGCTGGACGCGCTGCGGTTCGAGACGCCGCCCCCCCTCTAATCCACCGCGATCTGGTCGGGCTCGGCCCGTGCCAGCCGGGCCAGCGTCTCCAGCGCCTCGCGCAGCACCTCGGGCGGCGGCGAGGCCAGTGCCAACCGCACCGCCGCCGGCGCATGACCCGGCCCCGCGGCATAGGCCGGGCCGGGGGTCAGGGAGATGCCCCTGCGGGCGGCGGCGGCGGCGAAGGCCTCCGCCCGCCAACCTTCCGGCAGCTCGAGCCAGAGATGGTAGGCGCGCGGGTCGCCCTGGATCTTCAGCCCGTCCAGCGCCTGGCGGGCGATCGCCTGCCGGGTGCGGGCGTCCTGCCGCTTCTCCGCCACCAGCGTCGCCACCGTGCCGTCCGCCATCCAGCGCGACGCCGCCTCCAGCGCCAGGCCGCCCGGGCTCCAGGGGCCGGAGCGGATCGCCGCCACCATGCGCTCGACCAAAGCGCGCGGCGACACCGCGAATCCCAGGGTCAGGCCGGGCGCGAGGCGCTTGGACAGGCTGTCGATCACGATCGCATGCTCCGGCGCCAGCGCCGCCACCGGCGCCTCGTCGGCCAGGAAGCCGTACACCCGGTCTTCGATCGCGACCAGGTCGAGCCGCTGCAGCAGCGCCGCCAGATCCGCCCGCCGGCCCGGCGGCATCGACATGCCGAGCGGGTTGTGCAGCACCGGCTGCAGATAGACCCCGCGCAGCGGCGCGGCGTGGTGCGCCGCCTCCAGCGCATCCGGCCGCAGCCCCTCGGCGTCCATGGCGATCGGCACCAGCGCGATGCCGAGCCGGGCGGCGACGCCCTTGATCACCGGATAGGTCAGCGCCTCGACCCCGACCCGGCCGCCGACCGGCGCCAGCGCCGACAGCGCCGCCGCGATCGCCTGCCGGCCGTTGCCGGTGAACAGAATCCGCGCCGGCTCCGGCGACCAGCCGGGCTCGGCCAGGAACGCGGCCGCCACCGCCCGCGCCGCCGGGGTGCCGGCCGCCGGCACCGGCCGCAGCGCCAGGCCCAGCGCGTCCGGCCGCAGCAGCGCCTGCAGCCCCTGCGCCAGGACCGCCGGCTGGCCGGGCAGGATCGGGAAGCTGGATTCGAGGTTGATCGGCGCTTGCCAGGGCTCGGCCAGCACCGAGGCCGGCACCGGCGCCGCGGCGCGGACGAAGGTGCCGCGCCCGACCTCGCCCGACACCAGCCCGCGCCGGGTCAGCTCGGCATAGACCCGGGCGGCGGTGGAGGCGGCGATGCCGCGGCGATAGGCGAAGTCGCGCTGCGGCGGCAGCCGGTCGCCCGGGCGCAATTGCCCCGAGGCGATCTCGCCGGCCACGGCGTCGGCGATGGAGCGGAAATCGTCCAGCATGCTAAATTGCTCCGAGTGCAATACAGCGATTGCACCGATATCATGCTCGGATCAATCTAAGAATGCAACCCCGCAATTGCGGCCCGGGCATGGGCCCCCGCCGGCTGCGGGCCAACAGGAGACCTTCCATGTCGACGCGCGTTGTCGAGCGCCGCGTTCCCCGCTCCGTCCTGTCCCATCCCGTGGCGTTCGCCGGGCTTGGGCAGATCTTCGGCCTGTGGCTGCGGCGCGCGCGGACCCGACGCCAGCTCGACGCGCTGAGCGACCACGAGCTGCGCGACCTCGGCCTCGACCGCGGCGACGCTGCGGTCGAGGCGGCGAAACCGTTCTGGCGCGGCTGAGCCTCGCCTGACAGCGGCCCGGCAGGGTATGGCGGGCGACGAGCCCCTGCCCTGCCGGAGGCGGCAGCCCGATGACCGACATCTCGGCCGAAACCCTGCTGCAGACCGAGATCGTCGCCATCCGCGACGTCGCCTGCAGCGGCGCGTGCCGGCACCGCAGCGCCGAGGAATGCGCCCGCTTCACCCATCTGGTGTTCCCCTATCGCGGCGTCTTCGTCCGCCATCTCGGTGCCGACGACGCGGTGGCCGAGGCCAACCAGGTGGTGTTCTTCAACCCGGCGGAGGGCTACCAGGTCAGCCATCCGGTGGCGGGCGGCGATGCCTGCCTGGACCTGGTGGTCGACGACGCGCTGCTGCGCGAGCTGGCGCCGGCGGAGCTTCTGCATGACGGCGCGGTGGCCGCGTTCCGCCCGCATCGGCTGCGCATCGACGCGCGCAGCCAGGCGCTGGTGGCGCTGCTGCGGCACAGCCTGAGGCGAGGCGCCGCCGAGACGCTGGAGGCGGAAACCCTGGCGCTGACCCTGGTGCGGCGCGCCATCGGCGAGCGCACCTCGCACCAGGCCGAGGCCAGCCGCGGCCTGCAGAAGCTGGTCGACCGGGCCAAGCTGGCGCTGTCCGCCGACCTGGCGCGGCGCTGGACCCTGGCCGAGATCGCGACCGAGGTCGGCGTCTCGCCGGTCTACCTGACCCAGGTGTTCCGGCAGGTCGAGGGCATCCCGCTGTACCGCTACCAGCTGCGCCTGCGGCTGGCGCGGGCGCTGGACCTGCTGGGCCGATACGACGACCTGACCGCGCTCGGCCTCGATCTCGGCTTCTCCAGCCACAGCCATTTCAGCGCCGCCTTCCGCCAGGCCTATGGCCGCACCCCGGCGGAGTTCCAGCGCTCGGTCCGCCTGCGCTGACCGGCCCTGCCATAAGTTCCTAAAGAATCCGACAGCGGGCTGGCCGCCCGAAATGCTCCCCTTCCCTGGCCCGGACAGCGGGCGGAGAAGGAGAGTCTTCATGAGCGAGAGAACCTGTGCCGCGTGCGACTGCGAGCTCGACGCCGAGACCATCAAGGTGACGATCGGCGGCCAGACGGTGGAGGTGTGCTGCGACGACTGCGCCCGGGCGCTGCGCGAAGCCGACGCCTCGACCGCGGGCGGGGAGTGACCGATGCGCTCCCGGCCGGCGACCGCAGCGAGACCGCACCGAGCCAACCCGGCCGGCTTCGCCCGCCCCTTCCTGCACCGGATCGCGCTGTGGCTGCGCCGGTCCCGCACCCGCCCCCGGCTGTGGACGCTGAGCGACCACGAGCTGCGCGACCTCGGCCTCGAGCGCTGCGCCGCCGACCGCGAGGCGCTCAGGCCGTTCTGGAGAGGATAGTTCGTGGGTTGGGTTCGCCGCGGCGAACCCAACCCACGAAACCTACCGTTCGACCGAGAGCCAGCGGCTGAGATGGTTGTCGAGGACGTTGTCCTGCCAGCCCTTCACCTTGGTCGAGAGCATCCGCTTGCTGGTGTAGTAGTAGATCGGGATGATCGCCTGCTCGGCCAGGAACAGCTGCTCGGCCTGGGCCAGGGTCTGGCCGCGCTTGGCCAGGTCGGCCTCGACCACCGCCGCATCCATCAGCTTGTCGTAGTCCGGGCTGGCATAGGCCGGGTAGTTCTGCTCGCCGGCGGTGCTGCGGAACAGGTCGAGGAAGTTGCTGGGATCGTCGAAATCGCCGATCCAGGAGGTGCGGCCGATATCCTTGTACTCCTTCTTGCGCAGCGCGCTCTGCATCGTGCCCCATTCGAGATTGGTCAGGGTGGTGTCGACGCCGAGCTTCTGCTTCCACATCGCGCCGATGGCGACGGCGATCTTCTTGTGGTTCTCGGAGGTGTTGTAGGCGATCTCGACCTCGAGCGGCTTGTCCGGGCCGTAGCCGGCCTTGGCGAACAGCGCCTTGGCCTCGGCGTCGCGCTGGGCCTGGGTCTCCCCGGCCTCCTTCGGCGTCCAGGTGGCGAAGTTGCTCATCCCCGGCGGCACGAAGGTGTAGGCCGGCAGCTCGCCGCCCTGGGTGATCTTGCTGACCATCACGTCGCGGTCGATCGCCAGCGACAGGGCGTGGCGCAGCTCCGGATGGCTCTTCCAGGGCTCGTGGGTCAGGTTGACCGTGTAGTAGTAGGTGCCGATATAGGGGACGATCCGCACCTCGTCGGCCATGGTCTGCCTCAGCTCGGGGATCTGCTGGTTCGGCAGGGTGTAGGTGTAGTCGAGCTCGCCGGCCTTGAAGCGCTGCAGCTCGCCGTCGACATCCTCGGTCACGAAGTAGTTGACGGTGTCGATCTTGACGTCGGCGGCGTCGTGGAACTCGGGGTTCTTGGCCAGCTTCACATGCGATTGCGGCACCGCCTCGGCCAGCATGTAGGCGCCGTTCGACACCATGTTGCCCGGCTTGACCCATTCATCGCCGAACTTCTCGAGATTGGCGCGGCTGAGCGGGAAGGTGGCGTGATGGGTCAGGGTCGACAGGAAATACGGCGTCGGACCCACCAGCGTGACCTCGAAGGTGTGGTCGTCGACCGCCTTCACCCCCAGCGTGTCGGCCGGCTTGGTGCCCAGGCGGATGTCCCTGGCGTTGACCACCTGGTCGATGAAGTAGCCGTAGGGGCTGGCCGTCTTCTGGTCCAGCAGGCGCTCCCAGGCGAAGACGAAGTCGCCCGCCGTCACCGGCGTGCCGTCCGACCATTTGCCGTCGGCGCGCAGCTTGAAGGTGTAGGTCTTGCCGTCGTCGGAGACGGTCCAGCTCTCGGCCGCGCCGGGGATCGGCTGCGCCTTGGCGTCTTGGGTCAGCAGACCCTCGAACAGGTCGTTCTGGACGTTCGCCTCGCTGACGCCCGAGGATTTGTGGATGTCGAGCGATTCCGGCTCCTGGCTGTTGCCGGCGTTCAGCACCATCTCGGCCGTCGCGATCTGCGACATCCCGCCCAGCAGCGCCGCCGCCAGCAGGCCGCGGACGAGAACCCTGGAGAAGCCTTGCATTGGGTTGCCCCCTGTTGTGGCTGCCTTTTTTCCGGCGCCAAGGCTATGGCCTAGACCACCGTAGCGCCCCTGCCAAAAAGGAGGAAGGTCTTAACCTGGGGTCATGATCCCTCGAGAGGTCCGGGCCGATTGCGGCCCCGCCCCGCCTGGGCTAACCAGGGCGGAGCAAAGAAGAAGGTTCAAGACATGACCGACAGCCCCGCCGGCGCCCTGGCCGGCCTCAAGGTGCTCGACCTGACCCGCGTCCTGGCCGGCCCCAGCGCCACCCAGATCCTGGGCGACCTCGGCGCCGACGTGGTCAAGGTGGAGCGGCCGGGCGTCGGCGACGACACGCGGAAATGGGGCCCGCCCTTTCTGCAGGATGCAGACGGCGCCGACACCACCGAGAGCGCCTACTATCTCAGCGCCAACCGCAACAAGCGCTCGATCGCCATCGACTTCACGGAAGGCGAGGGCCGCGCCCTGCTGCGCCGGCTGGTGGCCGAGGCCGACGTGCTGGTCGAGAACTACAAGCTCGGCGACCTCGCCCGCTACGGCCTCGGCTATGACGATTTGAAGGACGAATTCCCGGCGCTGGTCTACTGCTCGATCACCGGCTTCGGCCAGACCGGCCCCTATGCCGCGCGCGCCGGCTACGACTACCTGATCCAGGCCATGGGCGGGATCATGAGCCTGACCGGCCCGGTCGACGGCGAGCCGATGAAGGTCGGCGTCGCCATCGCCGACCTGATGACCGGCACCTACGCCACCATCGGCATCCTCGCCGCGCTCGACCACCGCCGCCGCACCGGGCGCGGCCAACTGGTCGACCTGGCGCTGCTCGACACCCAGGTGGCCTGGCTGTCCAATGCCGGCCAGTACTATCTGACCTCGGGCGTGCCGACGCCGCGCACCGGCAACGGCCATCCGACCATCGTACCCTACCAGGCGTTCCGGTCGGCGGACGAGTACCTGATCCTGGCGGTCGGCAACGATTCGCAATTCGCCAAGTTCTGCGACGTCGCCGGCCGGCCGGAGCTGGCGGCCGATCCGCGCTTCGCCACCAACCAGGGGCGGGTGCGCAACCGCGAGGTGCTGGTGCCGATCATCGCCGGGCTGATCGCCGGGAAGCCACGCGGCTTCTGGCTCGCGGCGCTGGAGGCCCGGCAGGTGCCCTGCGGCCCGATCAACACCATCGACCAGGTCTTCGCCGACCCGCAGGTCGTGGCCCGCGGCATGCGGATCGAGATGCCGCATCCGCTGGCGCCGGAACCGGTCGCCCTGATCGGCAGCCCGATCCGGCTGTCGGAGACGCCGGTCAGCTATCGCCACGCCCCGCCGGCCTGCGGCGCCGACGGCGAATCGGTGCTGCGCGACTGGCTCGGTGAACCGAATCCGGATGCCAAGTGTTATTAAGGGGAAGAGAGGCTGGCGTCATGCGCCGGCGAGGCGTGCGCGCCCAGGATCGGGCTGCGTCGCGCCACGGGTTCGTCGTGACCTGGCGCCGTGAAAACGGAGAACAGAGACATGGCCAAGACTGTCCATGCGGCGTCTGCCGCCGCCCTGGCCGCGCTGCTGATCGCAGCGCCGGCCATGGCCCAGACCGTGATCGTACCGGCCCCGGCCCCGACGGTCATCACCCCCGTGCCGACGATGGTCACCCCGGTGCCGACGCCGGTGATCGTGAAGCCGGCACCGATGGCGATCGTGCGGCCGGCCCCGGTGGTCGTCGCCCCGCCGCCGCCTCCCGTGATGGCCGAGCCGGTGACGGCCTATCCGGTCGACCCCAACACCCGGATGGAGCAGCCCTATATCGTGCATGGCGGTGTGCAGCCGCGCCACCCGCCGGTCACGGCGATGCCGGGCGGGCCGGCGCCGGGCGATCCGCGCGAATACGCCACCAACACGCCGATCACGGTGACCGGCCGTGTCGACGGCGTCAGCCATCTGGGCGGCGTCACCTCGTTCCGCCTGCAGACCCCGACCGAGGCCTGGACCGTCGTGGTGCCGGGCGGCCAGCCCGGCCATATCGGTCGCTCCGCCACCGTGACCGGCTATCCGCATGTCGAGGTGCGCAACCAGCTGCTGGCCGCGAGCATCCGCTGAGGCGGGCGCCCCTCTCCACTCGCTGAATAAAAAGAACCCCGGCGTCGAGGCCCGACGCCGGGGTTTCGTGAATGATCGCCGGAAGGGGGAGAGAGGCGATCAGTCCACAGGGTTGGACGACGGCGTCGCCGTCGTCGAGTTTGTCTTGCTGAATAAAAAGAACCCCGGCGCCGAGGCCCGACGCCGGGGTTTCATGAACGATCGCTGGAAGGGGGAGAGAAGCGATCAGTTCACGGGGGTGGACGACGGCGCCGCCATCGTCGAGCTCGTCTTCTTGGCCTGGGCATGCTTCTTGGCATGCTTGGTGGTGTGCGCACGGCGATGCGCCGTGTGATGGGTTGTCTTGTGGGCGGTCGCCGCCGGCGTGGTGGTGGCATCCGTCGTGCCCGACGTCTGGGCGAAGGCGGCGACGGGCAGGGCCAACGTCATGATGCCGGCGAGGATAAGTTTCCGCATAGTCTTGCGCTCCCGGGAGCCGTGTTGAAACGGCACATCCGACAGTGCCGCGCAGCAAGAGAACGCCATGAATCGCCCCTCCGGAGCATCTTAATTCTTGGTAAGGCGGATAAACTCTCGGTAAACTTGCAGCCCCGGCTAACTCGGCCCGTCCCCGTCAAGTGATCGTCCGACCGCATCGGCTGCGGCGATGCCGCGGTCGACAGGCGCCCCGGCGCTTCCCTATCGTCCGCGAGCGGGCCGCAGCGCATCTCCGTCTGCCGCCGCCGACCACGAAGGGGCGCTCCATGACCAGCTTCGATTCCGACATTTCGAGCCTCCGCCATGCCGCCGACCTGACCCGCCGCGGCTTCGCCATGACCTCGCTGATCGCGGGCTTCGCGCTCGCCACCCAGCCGGTCTCGGCCGCGGCCATCGCCACCGACACCGAGGGGCTGGACGCCGGCGAGGTGCAGGTGCCGGTCCAGGACGGCCGGATCCCGGCCTATCGCGCCAAGCCCAAGGCCGGCGGCCCGGCGCCGGTGATCCTGGTGGTGCAGGAGATCTTCGGCGTGCACGAGCACATCAAGGACATCTGCCGCCGCCTGGCCAAGATCGGCTACTACGCGATCGCCACCGAGCTCTATGCCCGGCAGGGCGACGCCAGCAAGATCAGCGATATCAACCAGCTGATCTCGACCATCGTGTCCAAGGTGCCGGACCAGCAGGTGCTGTCCGACCTCGACGCCACCGCCGCCTTCGCCGCCACCGACGGCGGCGACGCCGCCCGGCTGGGCATCACCGGCTTCTGCTGGGGCGGCCGGATCGTCTGGCTCTATGCCGAGCACAACCCGGCCCTGAAGGCCGGCGTCGCCTGGTACGGCAAGGTGGTCGGCGACCCCACCCCGCTGCAGCCGAAGAACCCGATCGACCTGGTGGCCGATCTGCACGCCCCGGTGCTGGGCCTGTATGGCGGCGCCGACACCGGCATCCCGGTCGACACGCTCAAGCAGATGGAGGCGGCGGCCAAGGCGGCCGGCAAGACCGTCGAATTCGTGGTCTATCCGGACACGCCGCACGCCTTCAACGCCGACTACCGGCCGAGCTATCGCCAAGGCCCGGCCGAGGATGGCTGGAAGCGGCTGCAGGCCTGGTTCCGGGCGCACGGGCTCTGACCCGGCTGGACACCGCGGGGGCCAGCCGGGCCCATCGCCGCGCCGGGAGTGTTATGATGCAGGCACCGACGCCGTTCCTATCCCGGAAGCAGACGAAGGACGAAAGATGATGACCCGCGCTTACCGCCGACCGTCCCGCTGGCTGGTGCTGGCCGCCGCGGCCGTCGCCCTGGCCGGCTGCGGCGTCGTCGCCGCGCCGTTCCGCGTCACCGGCGCCGTGGTCAAGGCGGTGCCGATCGTCGGCCATCCGGTCGCCGCCCCGTTCGACGCCACCGGCGACGCCATCGACTGACGGCGCGCCGGCGACTCGGCCGGATCGCCGGGCAGCCATCCCGGCGATCCGGGTTTCGTGGGCCGCCATCACCGGCTATGGTCGGCGCCCCTCTCCCAAGCGCCGCCGATGACCGCCGACCCTTCGACCACCGAAAGCATCTTCCGCCACCGCGGCTTCGCCTATTACTGGACCGCCCGCCTGATCGCGACCTTCGCGGTGCAGTTCATCAGCGTCGCCGTCGGCTGGCAGGTCTACGACCTGACCCGCGACCCGTTCGACCTCGGCCTGGTCGGGCTGGTGCAGTTCCTGCCGTCGCTGCTGCTGGTGCTGGTCACCGGCGCCGCGGCCGACCGCTACAACCGGCGCCGGATCATGGCCATCTGCATCGGCGCGGAGATCCTGTGCGCCCTGGCGCTGCTGGCCCTGACCCTCGGCGGCGACCATCGGGTCTGGCCGATCTTCCTGGTCCTCGCGGGCTTCGGCATCGCCCGCGCCTTCCTCGGTCCCGCGGTGCAGTCGCTGCTGCCCAACCTGGTGCCGCCGGCGGAGCTGTCGACCGCGATCGCCTGGAACTCCTCCTCCTGGCAGATCGCCACCATCAGCGGCCCGGTGATCGGCGGCCTGCTCTACGGCCTGGCGCCGGAGGTGCCCTACGCCCTCGCCGCGGTGCTGATGGCGGCCTCGATCGGGCTGGTGACGCTGATCCCGAAGCCGGCGCAGAAGACGGTGCCGGAGCCGGCGAGCTGGGAGAGCCTGGGGGCCGGCTTCCGCTACATCTGGGGCGAGAAGGTGGTGCTGGGCGCGATCTCGCTCGACCTCTTCGCCGTGCTGCTGGGCGGCGCCACCGCGCTGATGCCGGTCTTTGCCCGCGACATCCTCGAGGTCGGCCCCTGGGGCCTCGGCCTGCTGCGGGCCGGACCCGGCATCGGCGCGCTGGTGGTGGCGGTCTGGCTGGCCCGGCGGCCGATCGAGGACCAGGCCGGGCTGATCATGTTCGCCTGCGTCGCCGGCTTCGGTGCCTTCACCTGCGTCTTCGGCGCCTCGACCCTGCCCTGGCTGTCGATCGTGGCGCTGATCCTGATGGGCGCCTTCGACATGGTCAGCGTCTATATCCGCGAGACCCTGATCCAGCTGTGGACGCCGGATTCGCTGCGCGGCCGGGTGAATGCGGTGAACATGGTCTTCGTCGGCGCCTCGAACGAGCTCGGCGAGTTCCGCTCCGGCATCTCGGCGTCGCTGATCGGCGTGGTGCCGGCGGTGGTGGTCGGCGGCCTCGGCACCATGGCGGTGGCCGGGCTGTGGTCGACCTGGTTCCCGCAGCTGCGCCGGATCCGCCACCTGAACCACGCCGCCTAGCCCCGACATCGCCGTTCCCCCGGCTGGGAAAATCGCCATGATGGTCGCGGCGCAGGAACGGATTCGCTCATGTCCTCATTCGACCCCACCTCGATCTGGGCGCTCGCCGCCGCGGCGGTGCTGGGCTACCTGCTCGGCTCGATCCCGTTCGGCCTGGTGCTGACCCGGGCCGCCGGGCTGGGCGACATCCGCAGCATCGGCTCCGGCAACATCGGCGCCACCAATGTGCTGCGCACCGGCAGCAAGGGCCTGGCCCTGGCGACGCTGCTGCTGGACGGCGGCAAGGGCGCCGTCGCCGTGATGGTCGCCGGCCTGTTCGACCCGATGCTGGCCGTCATCGCCGGCGGCGGCGCCATGCTGGGCCACATTTTCCCGGTCTGGCTCGGCTTCAAGGGCGGCAAGGGCGTAGCCACGGCGCTGGGCATCCTGCTCGCCATCCTGTGGCCGGTCGGCGTGCTGTGCTGCCTGATCTGGCTGGTGATGGCCGTTCTGTTCCGCTACTCGTCCCTCGCCGCGCTGACCGCGATCGCCGCGGCGCCGGTGCTGGCCTGGGCGCTGTCCGGCGTGCCGATCCTCGGCTCGGTCCGGACCGACCTGCCCCGCGCCGCCCTGGCCCTGTTCATCGCGGTGCTGGTGTTCATTCGCCACGACGGCAACATCCGCCGGCTGCTGCGCGGCGAGGAGCCGAAGATCGGCCGGAAGAAAACGCAAGCCGCAGGCTGACCGCGGCGCGATCCCGGTTGACCCGGCCGCCGCCCAGCCGCGAAGCTGGCTGGATGACGACGCCCCGGCGCCCCCTGAGCGAAGCCGAACGGCTGGACTGGCTTCGCCTGGCCCGGACCGACGCCGTCGGGCCCATCACCTTCCATGCCCTGATCGACCGCTACGGCTCGGCCGGCGCCGCGATCGAGGCGCTGCCCGAGCTGTCGCGCCGCGGCGGCCGGCGGGCCGCGCTGAAGCCGCCCTCGGTGGCCGAGGCGAAGCGCGAGCTGGAGGCGCTGGCCCGGATCGGCGGCCGCCTCGTCGCCGCCTGCGAGCCCGACTATCCCGAGATTCTCGCCGCGATCGAGGATGCGCCGCCGGTGCTGTCGCTGCGCGGCCGCGGCGATCTGGCGGCCCGGCCGATGGTCGGCATCGTCGGGGCGCGCAACGCCTCGCTCAACGGCCGCCGCTTCGCCCATGACATGGCGCGGCAGTTGGGCGAGGCCGGCTTCACCGTGGTTTCCGGCTTCGCCCGCGGCATCGACACCGCGGCGCATGAGGGCGCCTTCGCCACCGGCACGCTGGCGGTGCTGGCCGGCGGCCTCGACATCGTCTATCCGCCGGAGAATGCCGGGCTTTACGACCGCCTTGCCGACTCCGGGCTCGCGGTGGCGGAATGCACCATCGGCACCCAGCCGACCGCCCGCCACTTCCCGCGCCGCAACCGGCTGATCTCCGGCCTGTCGCTCGGCGTCGTGGTGATCGAGGCGGCGCTGCGCTCCGGCTCGTTGATCACCGCCCGCATGGCCGCCGAGCAGGGGCGGCAGGTGCTGGCGGTGCCGGGGTCGCCGCTCGACCCTCGCGCCCAGGGCTGCAACCGGCTGATCCGCGGCGGCGCCACTCTGGTCGAATCGGCCGAGCATGTGCTCGAGGCGCTGGCGCCGCAGGTCTCCGCCCCGTTGCTGCGGGAACCGCCGCCGCCGGCGCCCCGTTCCCCCTCCGCCTCCCTCCCGGAGGGCGGCGGAGGGGCCGAGGCCGACCGCGCCCGGGCGATGGCCGAGGTGCTGGAACGGCTGTCGCCGACGCCGACGGCGGTTGACGAACTGTTGCGCGATTGCCAATTGTCTCCGCCGGTGGTGCTGACCGTGCTGCTGGAGCTCGAACTCGCCGGCCGGATCGAGCGCCAGCCGGGCAACCGGATCAGTCTGCTTTGACGCAACGCCCTGAGGCGACGCGTGGTTTTCCTGGCGCCGCCCTCCGGCGACGCCGTCGTAAAGATTGAGTGTGGCGCTTTGGCAGACCAGACCCTCGTCATCGTCGAGTCGCCCGCGAAGGCCAAGACGATCAACAAGTATCTCGGCCGCGACTATACGGTGCTGGCCAGCTTCGGCCATGTCCGCGACCTGCCGGCCAAGGACGGGTCGGTCCGGCCGGAGGAAGACTTCGCCATGGACTGGGAGCTGGCCGACCGCGGCAAGTCCCGCATGGACGAGATCGCCCGTGCCGCCAAGGACGTCACCCGCGTGCTGCTGGCCACCGACCCGGATCGCGAGGGCGAGGCCATCTCCTGGCATGTGCAGCAGCTGCTGCGCGACCGCCGCGGGCTGAAGGACATCGAGATCCGCCGGGTCACCTTCAACGAGATCACCAAATCCGCCATCCTCGACGCCGTCGCTAATCCGCGCGACCTGGACCAGGAGTTGATCGAGGCCTATCTGGCCCGCCGCGCGCTGGACTATCTGGTCGGTTTCACGCTGTCGCCGGTGTTGTGGCGCAAGCTGCCGGGGTCGCGCTCCGCCGGCCGCGTCCAGTCGGTGGCGCTGCGGCTGATCTGCGAGCGCGAGCTGGAGATCGAGCGGTTCCGGGCGCGCGAGTTCTGGAGCATCGAGGCGGTGTTCCGGACGCCGAAGGGCGACGAGTTCACCGCCCGGCTGACCCATCTGAACGGCCGCAAGCTCGACAAGTTCGACCTGCCGGACGAGGCCTCGGCCCGGGCCGCGGTGGCGGCGATCGACCCGCTGGCCTTCGCCGTCGTCTCGGTCGAGACCAAGCAGGTGCGGCGCCACCCGGCCCCGCCCTTCACCACCTCGACCCTGCAGCAGGAGGCGTCGCGCAAGCTGGGCATGAGCGCGACCCAGACCATGCGCACCGCGCAGCGCCTGTATGAGGGCGTCGACATCGGCGGCGAGACCGTCGGCCTGATCACCTATATGCGGACCGACGGCCTGACCCTGGCCGGCGAGGCCATCGCCCAGGCCCGCCAGGCGATCGGCAACCTGTACGGCCCCAGCTACGTCCCGCCCCAGCCGCGGGTCTACAAATCGACCGCCAAGAACGCGCAGGAAGCGCATGAGGCGATCCGCCCGACCGACCTGCGCCGCCGGCCGGAGGAGGTGTCCCGCTCCCTGTCGCGCGAGGAGCTGCGGCTGTACGAGCTGGTCTGGAAGCGCACCATGGCCTGCCAGATGGAATCGGCGGTGATGGACCAGGCCATCGTCGACGTCGCCGACGCCCGCCAGGCCGCGGTGTTCCGCGCCGTCGGCACGGTCATCCGCTTCGACGGCTTCCTCAAGGTCTACCAGGAGGACCGCGACGACCCCGTGGCCCCGGGGGAGGATGCCGACGAGAGCCAGCGCCGCCTGCCGGCCATGGCCAAGGGCGACGCGGTCGACCGCCGCAAGACCGTGCCGGAGCAGCACTTCACCCAGCCGCCGCCGCGCTTCACCGAGGCCAGCCTGGTCAAGCGGATGGAGGAGCTGGGCATCGGCCGCCCCTCCACCTACGCCTCGATCCTGCAGGTGCTGCAGGATCGCGAATATGTCCGGCTGGAGAAGAAGCGCTTCATTCCGGAGGACCGCGGCCGCATCGTCACTGCCTTCCTCGAGAACTTCTTCAAGCGCTACGTCGAGTACGACTTCACCGCCAAGCTGGAGGAGCAGCTCGACGACATCTCGGGCGGCAAGCTCGACTGGAAGCAGGTGCTGCGCGACTTCTGGGCCGCGTTCCATGCCGCGGTCGAGGGCACCAAGGACCTCAAGATCGGCGACGTCATCTCGGCCCTGGACGAGGCGCTGTCCGACCACCTGTTCCCGCCGAAGGGCGACGGCACCGACCCGCGGCTGTGCCCGTCCTGCGCCAAGGGTCGGATGGGCCTGAAGCTCGGCCGCACCGGCGCCTTCATCGGCTGCTCGAACTATCCGGAATGCCGCTACACCCGGCCGCTCGGCGCGCCGACGGAGGAGAATGGCGGTGAGGAATCGGCCTTGCCGCGCCTGCTCGGCGACGACCCCGAGACCGGCCTGCCGGTGTCGATCCGCAAGGGCCCCTACGGCATCTACGCCCAGCTCGGGCCGAAAGACGAGGCCGAGAAGGGCGAGAAACCGAAGCGCGCGTCGCTGACCAAGGCGCAGGACCCGATGGCGATGACGCTGGCCGAGGCGCTCGCCCTGCTGTCGCTGCCGCGCGAGATCGGCCGCCACCCCGAATCGGGCGAGCCGATCCTGGCTGGCATCGGCCGCTACGGGCCCTATCTGAAGCATGGCGACAAGTACAAGAACCTGCCGCCGGAAGAGGATGTGCTGAAGATCGGCATGAACCGGGCCGTCGACCTGCTGGCCGCCGACAACGCCAAGGCCCGGCCCAGCGCCGAGCCGCTGCGCGAGGTCGGGGCGCATCCCGATGGCGGCGAGCCGATCAAGGTGTTCGCCGGCCGCTACGGCCCCTATGTCCGCCACGGCAAGGTCATGGCCTCGCTGCCCCGCGGCGTGGAGCCCGAGGCGGTGACGGTGGAGAAGGCCGTCGAGTGGCTGGCCGCCAAGGCGGCGAAGGGCCCGGCCAAGGGCAGTCGCGGCCGGTCGGCGCCGAAAGCGGCGCCTAAGAAGGCCGCGGCGCGCAAGAGCAAGGCCGCGGAGTGAACGAACCGCCCACCCGCAAGCCCCCGGTCCGGAGGCCGATCAAGCGGAAGAAGGTCGTCAAGACCGTCGTTCCGGCCAAGACGCCGCTGGGCAAGGGCAAGAAGGCGGCCAAGCCGTTCCCGACGCGCGAGCAGATCGCCGAGTTCCTGAAATCGCGCGACGACACGGTCGGCAAGCGCGAGATCGCCCGCGCCTTCCACATCACCGGCGACGACCGGGTGCGCCTCAAGGAACTGCTGCAGGACATGGCCGAGGAGGGCCAGCTGGAGAAGCGCCGCGGCCGCCGCATGCGGGCGCCGGGCGCGGCGGCCTTGCCGAACGTCGCCGTGCTGCGCATCGTCGCCATCGATAGCGACGGCGAGGCCCTGGCCCAACCGGTGCGCTGGGAGGAGGACGAGCCGCCGCCGCGCATCAGCATGGCCGCCGAGGGCCGCGGCCAGGGCGCGCTGGCGGTCGGCGACCGGGTGCTGGCGCGGCTGCAGCAGGACGAGGACGGCAGCTGGACCGGCCGCACCATGCGCCGGCTGGAGAACCAGACCGATGTCCGCGTCGTCGGCGTGTTCCGCCGCGGCCGCGACGGCCAGGGCCGCATCGTGCCGGCCGACAAGCGCGCCCGCGACACCTGGCCGGTGCGCGAGGGCGACACCGGCGGCGCCAAGGATGGCGACCTGGTCGAGGCGCTGGTCGAGGCCTCCGACCGCCTCGGCCCGCGCCGCACCGTGGTCACCGCCCGCTACGGCGACGCCGAGGATCCGCGCTCGATCAGCCTGATCGCGATCCACGCCGCCGGCATCCCGACCGACTTCCGGCCCAAGGCCCTGGCCCAGGCCGAAGCCGCCGAACCGGCCGCGCTGGGCAACCGGGTCGATCTGCGCCTGATCCCGCTGGTCACCATCGACGGCGCCGACGCCCGCGACTTCGACGACGCGGTCTGGGCCGAGCCCGACCCCGATCATCCCGGCGGCTGGCACCTGATCGTCGCCATCGCCGACGTCGCCCACTACGTGCCGCCGGGGTCGCCGCTGGACCGCGACGCCTTCGAGCGCGGCAATTCCTGCTACTTCCCCGACCGCGTCGTGCCGATGCTGCCGGAGGCGCTGTCGAACGGGCTGTGCTCGCTGCGCCCCGACGAGGACCGCGCCTGCCTAGCCGCCGATCTGTGGATCGACCAGCATGGCCAGCTGAAGCGGCACCGCTTCCGCCGCGGGCTGATGCGGTCGTCCGCCCGGCTGACCTATGAGCAGGTGCAGGCCGCCCGCGACGGCCAGCCGGACGAGACCACCGGCCCGCTGCTGGAGCCGGTGATCGCCCCGCTCTACGGCGCCTACCAGGCGCTGCTGGCGGCGCGGGACAAGCGCGGCACGCTGGAGCTGGACCTGCCGGAGCGCAAGGTCCAGCTCGGCGAGGACGGCCGCGTCGCCTCGATCGGCGTCCGGCCGCGGCTCGACAGCCACAAGCTGATCGAGGAGTTCATGATCGCCGCCAATGTCGCCGCGGCGGAGACGCTGAGCGACAAGAGCCTGCCGGCGCTGTACCGGGTGCACGACCAGCCCGACCGCGCCCGGGTCGAGGCGCTGAAGGAGTTCCTGGAGCCGCTCGGCTACACCCTGTCGCTCGGCCAGGTGATGCGGCCGCGGGTGTTCGGCCAGGTCCTGGCGCGGGCTCAGGGCCGACCGGAAGAGCCGATGGTCAACGAGATGGTGCTGCGGGCCCAGGCCCAGGCGGTGTACAGCCCGGACAATCTCGGCCATTTCGGGCTCGCTTTGCCGCGCTACGCCCATTTCACCTCGCCGATCCGGCGCTATGCCGACCTGACCGTGCATCGCGGGCTGATCCGGCTGCTCGGCCTCGGCAAGGACGGCGCCACCGAGGAGGAACTGTCGCGGCTGGAGGAGATCGGGACCCACATCTCGGTCACCGAACGCCGTGCCGCCCAGGCCGAGCGCGACGCGGTCGACCGCTATCTGGCGAGCTGGCTGTCGGACCGGATCGGCGCCATCCTGCCCGGCCGCATCGGCGGCGTCGCCAAGTTCGGCCTGTTCGTCAAGCTGGACGAATCGGGCGCCGACGGGCTGGTGCCGATCTCGACCCTGCCGGACGACTATTACGACCATGACGAGGCGGCGCACGCCTTGGTCGGCCGGCGCTGGAACCGCGTGTTCCGGCTCGGCGCCCGGGTACGGGCGCGGGTCACCGAGGCCGATCCTCTGACCGGCAGCACCGTCTTCGCCCTGGTCGATGCCGGCCACGGCGCCGATGTCGAAGGCCTGCCGCCGTTGCCGGGACCGGACCGCCGGGGCCCCCCTCGGATCGGCATGCGATCGGGCCCCCGATCCGGCCGAAAGCCAGGGTCCGGGCCGCTTCGCGGGCCTCGGCGTTGAACGCAGCCCTGCTGCGCTGCAATAACGCCTTTTTCCTGTCAAGTACCTGGCCTAGAGTGCGCCTGAAAAACTCGGGCCCGGAGTTCCATTAAGTGTTTCGTCAGAAGCGGTTGGCGGCGGTTGTTGCGGCGCTGCTGGTGCTTTCCGGCTGCCTCGCCTCCGCCCCGGACTCCGCGGCGCCCCAGGCCGATGCGCAGACCCGCGAGGGCGGCCATTTCGCCGACCCCTCGGTGTTCACCGTCGGCTTCGACCGGATCCAGGAAGTCTATCTGGTCAAGGAGGACTTCGGGAAGCTGGCCCTGGACGGGCTGAACGGCCTGTCCAAGCTCGACGACACGCTCAGCGTGCGCCGCGACGGCGGCCGGGTGCAGCTGATCCGCACCGGCCATGTGGTCGGGGATTTCGACTCGCCCGCGCCCGACGCCTCCTACGACTGGGGCACGCTGGTCGCCTCCACCCTCGACTCGGCCTCGCTGGCGTCGCCGAAGGTCGCCGCCGCCGGCAGCGAAGCCGCCTACCAGGCGGTCTATGACGCGCTGCTGGCCGATCTCGACCCCTTTTCCCGCTACGCCAACCCGGACCGCGCCCGCGACGACCGCGCCCAGCGCGACGGCTACACCGGCGTCGGCATCGCGCTCAGCCAGGACGACCAGGGCCGGCCGGTGATCGGCGACGTGTTCCCGGACACGCCGGCGGCGCGCGCCAACCTGCTGAAGGGCTCGATGATCGTCGCCATCGACGGCGTGTCGGTGCAGGACGCCAAGGTCGACGAGATCGCCGACCTGATGCGGGGCCCGGTCGACACCAAGGTCGGCCTGACGGTGCGCGAGCCCAAGGGCAGCATCCGCACCGTTACCATGACGCGTGAGAAGGTGATCGAGAACATGGCGCGCAGCGAGGTGCGCGACAACGTCGTCATCGTCAAGCTGCTGCGCTACAACAAGACCTCCGCCGGCGCCGTGCGCAACGCCGTGACCGGCCTGCTGCGCGGCCTGAACGGCCGGGCCCGCGGCATCGTCCTCGACCTGCGCGGCAACCCGGGCGGCCTGCTCGACCAGTCGGTGGCGCTGGCCGACATGTTCATGGAGCATGGCCAGATCGTCTCGACCCGCGGCCGCGACCCGGACAGCGACCAGAGCTTCTCCGCCGGTGACGACGACATCGCGCGCCACCTGCCGCTCGTCGTGCTGGTCGACGGCCATTCCGCCTCGGCGGCGGAGGTGACGGCCGCGGCACTGCAGGATTCCGGCCGGGCGATCCTGGTCGGCTCCACCTCCTTCGGCAAGGGCAGCGTGCAGACCGTGACCCGGCTGCCGAACGACGGCGAGCTGTTCCTGACCTGGAGCCGGATCTATGCGCCATCGGGCTACACCTGGCACCGCCAGGGCATCCTGCCGACCATCTGCACCAGCGGCAACGGCACCGACGCCAAGGCGCTGATCCAGGCCTTCCGGTCGGGCCAGCTGCCGCGCATGGCCGATGCGGCGGCGGAGCGCTTCCAGGCGCCGGACGACGACGCGGCGCTGCGCCGCGTGCGCGGTGCCTGCCCCTGGCAGGTGCACGACGCCGATCTCGACGTCCAGGTCGCCGTCGACCTGCTGAGCGACCCGGCCCTCTACGCCCAGGCCCTGGGCTCGCAGGACCGCGGCACCGTCGCCGCCCACGCGCAGTAATCCTCCTCGCCGCCTCGAGGAGGCCCGTCCCGGGGGATGGGGCGGTCCAGCGTTTCACCGCCTTGTATGGAGGACCGCGTTCGACCCTATCCGGATATCGATCGCCTAGCTTCGAGCCGCCTGACCTCACATAGAAGGAGTGCTCAAATCGTTGGCCGACAGAAACTTCGCCCGTTCAATGGTGTCCCGCATGATTCGCGTGGCTGTGCGAGGGAAGTCCGCCCGAAACCAGTTCTGGTAAAGTTCGCCGACTATCTGCTCTAGTTCGGCGATCTCAAGAGGTTGAGCGTCTGAGTTACTGCGACGTTGTTCGAGGACTGCGCGCACTGCCAGATATGCCTCTTTGCGTGCAACGATCACTGGCTCCCATTCGCTTGGATCACTGCCCTCCGGTGCCACGTCAATCTCCTCTGCAACCTCATCACGATCATAGATGAGATCTGGCTGATGACGAAGCCACTGTCTGCTTTCCGCCCTTTGCGGAAACTGCAGTGTCCTGACGGGCGGTCTCGGAGGGACTTATTGCCTTCGATCGTAAGGACGCGCGCGACCATCCAGCGAGCCGCTATTCTCCTTCCGAGTTGTTCACGCACCGCCGCCCGCGGCGCATGTCTGGACCTGTGTATTTTCTGGTGACGCCACCGCTTGGTCAATGACCGCAATCCGCCCTTGATCGTCTCCGGCGAGCTTCGCCAGACCCTCGCCGTCATCGCGAGCCTCCGCAGGAGGCGTGGCGATCCAGCCTGTCGCCGACCGCGCCGACGGTTAACGCAATGTTCATTGCGCGACCGCTCGCGACTCGTTCATCATACGTTCTATGAAGACGGCGCCAGCAGATCTCGACATCCAGGCCTATTGCCGCGGCCTCGCGCTGCAGCAGGTCCAGATGCTCACGCGCCTGGCCGAGATCGCCATGCAGCTGGCCGAGGCCGAAGGCACCCGCGCCACTGCAGCGCAGGCCCGCGCCGCCCAGCCGAAGGCCGACGCGGCCGCGGTGCAGACGGCCAGGGCCGAGGCGCAGGAGGCCGGGATGGCCTTCGGCCGCTTCTCCCGCTCGGTGCAGCGCTCGCTGGCGCTGCGCAGCCGTGCCGCCGCCGACCTCTGCGCCGGCGACAAGGCCGACCGAAAGGCCCGCCGCGCCCGCCAGCGCAACCATGTCACCTCGGCCCTCCACGCCCTGATCTGGGACCCGACCCAGTCGACCGAGGAGCACGACAAGGCCGAAGACCGCACCGACGATCTGGACCGGCGGCTCGACGAGCTTTATCGCGACGAGGAGGACCGGATCGAGGACCGGCCGGTGGGCTCCGTCATCGCCGGCCTTGCCTGCGGCCTCCACCTGTCGGACGAATGGCGTCGCCGGGCCTCCGACTGGTCGGACCCGCCCTATCCGCCGCCGCTGACCGGCACCCCGGCCGAGACCCGGGAGCGGCGCTGGGCCTGGCTGCGCGAACTGATGAAGCAGACGCTCGACGCCATCGACGCCGACAAGGCCGCCCGCCTCGAGGCCGGGATCGAGGCCCGGCTGCAGGAGCCCGATGTCCCGGCGCGATCGACGCCGGAGCCGCCGATGCGGGCTGCCGGACGCCTCTGCCGATCGCTCGGCCTCGAGCCCTATCCCCATCTCGACTGGGCGGACAAACCCGACACCGGGTGACCGGCCGCGAGGCCGACCGGCGAAGGCTGACCTGCCTCCAGTCGAGGCGGCCATATCACCCTGGCCATCGCCGCGCTTGACTCGGGCGGCGCGGACGCTATGGTGCGCGCTTCCCGGCCCGTGATGCGGCGCCGAGCAGAGTCATATTGGGACCAGCATCATGGCCAAGCCGAGCACCATCAAGATCCGCCTGAACAGCACCGCGGACACCGGTTTCTTCTACGTCACCACGAAGAACCCGAAGACCAAGACCGAGAAGCTGACGCTGAAGAAGTACGACCCGGTCGTGCGCAAGCATGTCGACTTCAAGGAAGGCAAGATCAAGTAAGGACCGCCGTCCGGTCACCTGACCGGATGCCGATCTTCGCTTGACCGATCAGGCCCCGCCGGCGGCGGGGCTTTTTGCTTGCCTGCGTGTCAATCCAAATGCCGGCGCACCGTGGCGATGAAGCCGGCGACGCTGATCGGCTTGGAGATGTAGTCGTCGCAGCCGCCGGCGCGCACCATCGCCTCGTCGCCTTTCATCGCCAGTGCCGTCACCGCGATCACCGGGATCGCCGCCAGATCCGGGTCGGCCTTGAGCCATTTCGTCACCTCCAGCCCCGAGATCTCGGGCAGCTGGATGTCGAGCAGGATCAGGTCCGGCCGGTGCGCCCGCGCCAGCGCCATCACCTCCGACGCGCTGTCGGTGCCGATCGTGGCGTAGCCATTGGCCTCGAGCACGTCGATGAACAGCTTCCGGTTGAGGTCGTTGTCCTCGACGATCAGCACGGTCTTCGGCATGGCCCCGCCCCCCGGCATCTGAGTCCGATGCCCCCAGACCGCAGAATCGGCCGGGCCTTCCGCCTTGTAAAGGCTGCAACGCTCGCAACGCGGTGATCGGTGCGCGTCCGGTACAAAACAGGTACAATCGCGCCATGTCAGAATCCATGGCATCGCGGCCAGCCCGATGACCCCGAAGCCGGACCGGGCCAACCTGCTGCCCGGCCTGTGCCGGGACTGCGGCGCGCATCCGCCGCCGGGTGCGCGGCGCTGCGCCCGCTGCGGGTCGCCGCGCCTGATCCGGCATGCCGAGCTGCACGCGCTGAGCATCGCCCATCTCGACTGCGACGCCTTCTACGCCACGGTGGAGAAGCGCGACCGGCCGGAACTGGCGGGCCGGCCGGTGATCGTCGGCGGCGGGGTGCGCGGCGTGGTCTCCGCCGCCTGCTATGTCGCGCGGCTCTATGGCGTCCGCTCGGCCATGCCGATGTTCAAGGCGCTGGAGGCCTGCCCCGACGCCGTGGTGCTGCGCCCGGACATGGCGAAGTACGCCGCGGTCAGCCGGCAGATCCGCGCCCTGTTCCTGGCCGCCACGCCGAAGGTCGAGCCGCTGTCGCTGGACGAGGCCTTCCTCGACCTGTCCGGCACCCAGGCGCTGCACGGACGCAGCCCGGCCGAGACCTGCGCCGCCATCGCCCGCCAGGTCGAGCGCGAGATCGGCGTCACCCTGTCGATCGGCCTGGCGCCGAACAAGATGCTGGCCAAGATCGCGTCCGACCTGGACAAGCCGCGCGGCTTCGCCGTGATCGGCCGGGCCGACGCCATGGCCTTCCTGGCCGACAAGCCGGCCGGCATCATCCCCGGCGTCGGCCAGGTGATGCGCGAGAAGCTGTTCAGCGACGGCATCCGCACCGTCGGCGACCTGCGCCGGCTGGACGAGGGCGCGCTGGTCCGCCGCTTCGGCGTGTTCGGCCGGCGCCTGTACCGCTATGCCCGCGGCGAGGACCAGCGGCCGGTCGACCCGGACGGTGAGACCAAGAGCGTCTCGGCCGAGACCACCTTCGCCACCGACATCCAGCATTCGCAGGCGCTGCTGCGCGAGCTGTGGCCGCTGTGCGAGACCGTGGCCGCCCGGCTGAAGAAGCACGATCTGGCCGGCGGCACCGTGGTGCTGAAGCTGAAGACCGCCCGCTTCCGGCAGCTGACCCGCAGCCACCGCCTGCCCGACCCGACCCAGTTGGCCGAGACCATCTGGCGCGTCGCCGTGCCGATGGTGGAGCAGGCGGCGTCCGGCGAGGCCTTCCGGCTGATCGGCATCGGCTGCACCGACCTGGTCGAAGGCCGCCTGGCCGACCCGCCGGACCTGCTGGACCCCGCCCCCGCCCGCCGCCGCGCGGTCGAGGAGGCGATGGACGAGATGCGCCGCAAGCTGGGCCCCGACGCCATCGCCAAGGGCCGCTCCGGCCTGCCGCGCCGCCCCGGATAGGTAGCTGTAGCGTCTTTCGGTCGCGGGCTCAGATGCGGGCTGGGCGCGGCCCCCTGGTCGGGAGAAGACTGCGCCCCACCTGCTGTCACGCGATCCGCCGGCGCCGCCGGCGCCCAACCGAGAAAGCCTTGCGATGAACCGACGTGATGCCCTGACGCTGGGCGGGGCCGCCGCCCTCGCCGCCACCGCCGTCCGGATCGGCGCCGCGCGCCCGGCCCTGGCCCAGGCCGCCCCGGCCCCGACCGGCCCGTTCAAGCAGCCGCCGCTGCCGTTCAAGGAGGACGCGCTGGCCCCGACCATCGGCGCCGAGACCGTCGCCCTGCACTATGGCAAGCACCACAAGGCCTATTTCGACACACTGAACAAGCTGGTGCCAGGCACGCCCTACGAATCGATGACGCTGGCCGAGGTGGTGGTGAAATCGGCCGCGGCCAAGGATGCGGCGGTGTTCAACCAGGCCGGCCAGGCCTGGAACCACAACCTGTACTGGGAGCAGTTCACCCCCGGCGGGCCGAAGGCGCCGCAGGGCCGGCTGGCCGACGCCATCGGCGAGTCCTTCGGCGACCAGGCCGCGCTGGTCAAGGCCACCACCGACGCCGCCGGCAAGGTGTTCGGCAGCGGCTGGGTCTGGCTGGTGGCCGATGCCGGCAAGCTGGAGCTGGTCGGCACCTCGAACGCCGATTCGCCCTTCGCCCATGGCGGCCAGCCGCTGTTCGGCATCGATGTCTGGGAGCACGCCTACTATCTGGACTACCAGAACCGCCGCGCCGACCACGTCAAGGCGGTGCTGGAGACGCTGGTCAACTGGTCAGTGGTGTCGGACCGGCTGGGCGCCTGAGCCTCAGTCGCAGCGCGGCGCGTCGATCGGCTCCAACGTGTCCAGCTTCGCCGCCATGGCGAAGTCGCCGTAGTCGATCACGATGCGGTCGGCGATGCCGTTCTCGAACAGGCGCTGGCGCAGCTCGTATTCGGGCTGCTCCGCCCCCGCGCCCGCGCTCTTGTCCTTGTCGGCCTTGCCGACGGTGAAGAAGGCCATGACGATCGGATGCGACGGACCCTGCCGCAGCGCGTCGGCGGCAGGGTCGCCCGGCTGGGTGCGGCCGATCGCGACGCTGACATATTGCGGCCCGTCGGTGGAGCTGCCGTCGAAGAAGCCGGCGGTGAAGATCGATTGCCCCTGCCGCATCGCCTCGACCAGCCGCTGCATATGGGTGGTCGGGAACAGGCTGCCCGCCGGCAGCGGCTGCTTCAGGTCGGCCGGCGTCTTGAACACGGCGTCGCCGCCCGCGCCGCCGTCCAGCCGCGCCGTGCCGCGGATGTCCTCCTTGTCCTCGCCGTTGGTCGAGGAGCTGAGATTGTAGGTCAGCTCATGCCCGTCGGCGGATTCCCAGCCGGCGTAGCGCGTCTTGCGGGTCAGCGTGTCGCCGGAGGCGTAGATCATCGCCACCTGGTAGTTCTGCTCGAAGCTGGAGCCGTCGCAGGCCGTGGCCCAGCGATACTCCATCTGGCCCTCGATCGAGATCACGCTGCGCTGCCCGCGCGTCATGTCGAGGGTCAGGGAATACACCGCCCGGTGCGGCTGCAGCGCCACCGCCGGGGCGGCCTGGGCCGCGCCGGACAGGAGCAGGAGGGCGAGGGCGGCGGATGGTGCGATGCGGGACATGCGCCATCTGAGCCCGAAGCCGCGGGCCGACGCAAGCGCGACGGCGCGGGCCGCCTCAGCCGGCCGGCGCGATCTTCACGCCTTGCAGGCGGATCAGGCTGTCCGGATAGGCGACGAAGCCCTCGACCGCCCGGCGCATCCCCCAGATCGATCGGTAGTGGTACAGCACGATCTGCGGCAGATCCGTGAGGTAGATGTCGGCGGCCTGGCGGTACAGCTCGGCCCGCCGGGCGTCGTCGGTGCTGCCGCGGGCCTGGGCCAGGATGGCGTCGAACTCCGGGTTGCAGTAGCGCCCCCAGTTCAGGAAGCCGTCGCAGGAGGCCCAGGTGCCGATATTGGCGTCGGGGTCGAGCCGCCCGCTCCAGATCGCGATCGAGGCCTGGTAGTTGCCGTCGTTGGAGCTGGCGGCGAGGGTGGCCGCCTCCAGCGCCTGGAGCTTGATGTCGAAGCCGGCCTCGCCCGCCATCGCCTGGATCATCTGCCCGACCTGCTGCGTGACGGGGTTGTTGGTCACCAGCAGGGTGAAGGACGGGTTCGGCGCCCCGGCTTCGGCCAGCAGCGCTTTCGCCTTGTCGAGGTCGCGCGCGGGCATCGGGTGGCCGGGATCCTCGAACCTGGTGCCCGGCACCTCCGGCTGGTTGCCCGGGAGGAACAGCCCGTCATAGGCGGCGGCGTTGATGGCGTCGCGGTCGAGCGACAGCTCCAGCGCCTGGCGCACCTTGGCGCTCTGGCCGATCGGGCTGTTCGCCTGGTCGCCATGGCCGATGTTGAACGAGATCAGGTCGTAGGCCAGCGATGGCGCCTCGACCAGGGTCACGGCCGCATCGTCGCGCAGCCCGGGGACCTCGACCGTCGGCACATGCTCGATCAGGTCGAGGTCGCCGGAGCGCAGGTTGAGCAGCCGCACGGTCTCGTCCGGCATCGGCCGGTAGTCGATCGTGTCCAGGAAGATGGCGTCCCGGTTCCAGTACCGGTCGAAGCGCTTCAGCCGGATGTGGTCGCCCTGGACCCGCTCGACGAACTCGAACGGGCCGGCGCAGACCGGGTGCAGGCCGATGGCGTCGCCCGCCTGCGCCAGCGCCTTCGGCGACAGCATCATCCCGGCCCGATCGGACAACACCGCGACCAGCGGCGCATAGGGTTGCGACAACGTCAGGCGGACGGTCAGCCGGTCCACCGCCGTGACCTCCGCCACCGGCTTCAGCTCCGCCTTCCGGCGCGAGATCGGGGCGCTGCGGAAGCGGTCGAGATTGACCTTCACCGCCGTGGCGTCGAACGGCTCGCCATCCTGGAACAGCACGCCGTCGCGCAGGGTCAGGGTCAGGACCGTGTTGTCGGCCGACCAGCTCCAGCCGGTGGCGAGCTCCGGCTGGAAGTCCCCGCCGGGGGCGACGCCGACCAGCTTGTCGCACAGCGCGGCGAAGACCTGGCGCCCGGAGACCGACCCGCCCTGGGCGGGGTCGAGCACGTCCGGGTCGGCGTCGATGCCGATCCGGATGCCGGCGGCCACGGCCGGCGACGAGGCGACATGAAGCACCAGCACCGCGCCGAGCGCGGCCATCCTTCCCGGCCATCCCAACATCGGTTGCGTCCCTGCAGGTTGGATCCGTCGGGCCTTGAGGCGGCGCGACGTCGCCGGACAGGGTAGCGCGGCAACGCGGCCGCGACGAAGCTGAAATGTCCGATAAAAAGAAACCGCCCGCGGCCGAAGCCGCGAGCGGAAAGCCTCAGCCGGCCTTCTTCGGCAGGTCCAGCTTGATGTGCAGCTCCTTCAGCCGGGCCTCGTCGACCTCGGCCGGGGCACCCATCAGCAGGTCCTCGGCGCGCTGGTTCATCGGGAAGGCGATGACCTCGCGGATGTTCGGCTCGTCCGCCAGCAGCATGACGATGCGGTCGATGCCGGGGGCCGAGCCGCCATGCGGCGGGGCGCCGAAGCGGAAGGCTGACAGCATGCCGCCGAACTTGGCCTCGAGCTCGTTGCGGCCGTAGCCGGCGATCTCGAACGCCTTGATCATGATCTCCGGCTTGTGGTTCCGGATCGCGCCCGAGGACAGCTCGGTGCCGTTGCAGACGATGTCGTACTGGAACGCGTTGATGGTCAGCGGGTCCTGCGTCTCCAGCGCCTCCAGCCCGCCCTGCGGCATCGAGAACGGGTTGTGGCTGAAGTCGATCTGCCCGGTCTCCTCGTTCAGCTCGTACATCGGGAAGTCGACGATCCAGCAGAACTCGTAGCGGTCCGGGTCGATCAGCTCCAGCTCCTGCCCGATCCTGGTGCGGGCGAAGCCGGCCAGCTTGGCGGCCGCGGCCTCCAGGTCGGCGACGAAGAACACCGCGTCGCCGTCCTCGGCGCCGGTGGCCTCGCGCAGCGCTCCCTGGGCACCCGCCTCCAGGAACTTGGCGATCGGGCCCTTGCCGGCGCCGGCCTCGAACACGACGTAGCCGAGGCCCGGCGCGCCCTGCTCCTGCGCCCAGCCGTTCAGCTTGTCGAAGAAGCTGCGCGGCTTGTCGGCCACCTTCGGCGCGCGGATGGCGCGGACCACGCCGCCCTTCTCGATCACGCCCTTGAAGGCGCGGAAGGTCACGTCCTCGCGGGTGAAGACGGCGGTGACGTCGGTGATCACCAGCGGGTTGCGCAGGTCCGGCTTGTCGTTGCCGTATTTCAGCATCGACTCGGCATAGGGGATGCGCGGGAAGGCGCCGGCGGTGACCGCCCGCTTGGTGCCGGTGAAGTCCGAGAACTCCTCGAACACGCCGCGCAGCACCGGCTCGATGGTCTGGAACACGTCTTCCTGGGTGACGTAGCTCATCTCGAAATCGAGCTGGTAGAACTCACCCGGGCTGCGGTCGGCGCGGCCGTCCTCGTCGCGGAAGCAGGGCGCGATCTGGAAGTAGCGGTCGAAGCCGGCCACCATCAGCAGCTGCTTGAACTGCTGCGGCGCCTGCGGCAGGGCGTAGAACTTGCCCGGATGCTGGCGCGCCGGCACCAGGAAGTCGCGCGCGCCCTCCGGGCTCGACGCCGTCAGGATCGGCGTCTGGAACTCGCGGAAGCCCTGCTCGATCATGCGGCGGCGGATCGAGGAGATGACCTCGCTCCGCAGCACGATGTTGCGCTGCATCTTCTGCCGGCGCAGGTCGAGGAAGCGGTGGCGCAGCCGGACATCCTCGCCGGCATCCTCGTCGGACGAGACCTGCAGCGGGATCACCTGGGCAGCCGACTGCAGCACGAAGTCGTCGATCCGCACCTCGATGCCGCCGGTGGGCAGCTTGTCGTTGGCGGTCTCGGCGCTGCGCTTGACCACGGTGCCGGTGATGGTGACGACGCTCTCGACCCGCACCGCCTCGGCCGCCGGGAAATGCGGGCTGTCGGTGTCGACCACGCATTGCGTCAGGCCGTAATGGTCGCGCAGGTCGAGGAACAGCAGATTGCCATGGTCGCGCTTGCGATGGACCCAGCCCGACAGGCGGACGGTCTCGCCGGCCTGTTCGGGACGGAGCTGGCCGCAGGTGTGGGTGCGGTAGGCGTGCATGGGATCGCTCTCGGACCAGGGCAGAAACGCCGGTCAGTGACACTGCGCGCGCCGGCCTGTCAAGCCGCGGCTCGACGCCCCTGCCCTGCCTCCGGCAGAATGGCTGCCGTTCCGCCTCGTTCCGGGCCGCCGATATCATGCGCTGGATTTTCGCCCTCCTCCTTTTCCTCGCCGCAGGGTCCGCCGTCGGACAAGAGCCGCAGCCGCCCTACTTCACCGCCGACGACTGCCCCTCCGGCACGATCCTGCCGGAGGGGATCGCGGCGGAATGCGGCATCGTCACCGTGCTGGAGGACCGCAGCCGGCCGGAGGGGCCGCGCATCCGCCTGCGGGTGGCGACGCTGTGGCGGACGGATCAAGAGCTGCGGCCGGACCCGCTGCTGTACATCGAGGGCGGGCCCGGGCAATGGGCGGGGCTCGACGCCGAGGGTCTCGCAGGTTGGGCGCGAACCCTCAAAGATTGGCGCTGGCTTGGCAACCGCCGCCTCGTGCTGTTCGATCAACGCGGCGTCGGCGCATCACAGATGCTGCCGTCGTCCTGCGGCAGGCTCAACCGGTACACCCTGTTTGAGATCGCAGACCATACGTGGCCCTCGCGACAGGAATGGGCCGCAGCCTTCAAAGACAGTGCCGACAGATGTTGGGCGAGCTTTCGCGAGAACGGATACGATCCCGGCCAGATCACGACCGCCGCGATCGCAGCAGACGTCGCTGATCTCCGCGAGGCGCTGAGCTATCCGGTGTGGAACTTGTGGGCGGTGTCGTTCGGATCTCGCGTCGGGCTGACCGTGATGCGCGACCATCCCGAGGGGCTGCGCTCGGTGATTCTTGAAGGCGTGTGGCCGCCCGAGGCGAATTTCTACGACTATGCCGCAAAGATCGGCGAAGCCTTCGACGCCCTGATCCGAGCCTGTCGAACCGATCTCGCCTGCAGCCAAGGCTACCCCGATCTCGAACGGCGGTTTCTCGCTCTGGCAGATCGGCTCAATGCCAGCCCGCTGTCGGTGCCGCTTTTCGACAGCGAGCCGGCGCGGATCGATGGCTGGACGCTTCGCGACCTTACCGATCAGATGCTGATGTCCGCCGAGCAAGCGCGGCTTCTGCCGCGACTGGTGGCGGAAGTGGAGTCCGGCGATAACCGCCTGCTCGCCGAAAATAAAGAGACCGAGGTCATGGAGTTCTTCGGTGCCGAGCATCGCTACGATCAGGCCGTCTATGTCTCGATTGCCTGTGCCGAGACATTTCCGGACGATCCGGACTGGGTGGCAAAGGCACGATCCCGCGATGCCCGTTTTGCAGAACAGGTCTGGAATCCAATGGCGGACGGGTACTGTGCCGCCTGGCCGGTGCCGCGAAGCCCGGCCAGCGACGCCGCTCCGGTGACCAGCGACATCCCGACCCTGCTGATTTCCGGGGCCTTCGATCCGCGCACTCCACCATCCTGGGCCGAGGCGGCGGCGAAGAGACTGTCCAATGGCTACAGCTATGTCTTTCCCGGACAGGGCCACGGTGTGCTCGATCGTGGCGAAACCTGTGCCGGCCGGATCGCGGATCGGTTCCTCGATGCCCCGTCTCAGCGGCCGGACGATGACTGCTTCGCCAAGCTCGCCCCGCTGATCTTCGAGCCGCCGCCGCGCTAGCCCTCCGCCCGGCGGGCGTCGTAGCGGGCGCGGGCGGTGGCGATCTCAGCCTGGTTGCTCTCGGTCCAGACCACCAGCGCCTTGATCGTCTCGTGCAGGGTGCAGCCGAGCGGCGTCAGCGCATAGTCGACGCGCGGCGGGACGACGGGATAGACCGTCCGCTCGACGATGCCGTCGCGCTCGAGCTGGCGCAGTGTCGTGGTCAGCATGCGCTGGCTGACGCCGTCGATCGTCTTGCGCAGCTCGGTGAAGCGCAGCGTGCGCTTCTCCAGCAGCGAGATCACCAGCAGCGACCATTTGTCGGCGATCCGGTCGAGGATCTGCCGCACCTCGCAATCCTCGCGGGTATCCCACTGCACCACGTCGTCGTCGAGATCGGTGCGGCAGCAGTGCCTCGGTGAGTTTGAAGTGCCTTCTTCCATGGGGTGGGAGCATGCCTTATCTCCATCATGGTTACAATAGGGAACTGATATGCCGATTTCTCACCGGCATGCGGTTTCCTCACCATCGCGACCCAACCCCGAGAGGAGCCGGTCATGTCGACCTCCCCACCCGCCGCCGACGCGGCGGCCGTGCCGATGGGCGCCCGCGCCCGGGGCGCCCTGCTGATCCTGTGCGGCGCGATCTTCCTGGAAGGCATCGACGTGGCGATGCTGAACGTCGCCCTGCCGGCGATCCGGGCCGAGCTCGGCCTGTCGACCACGACGCTGAGCGCCGTGGTCAGCGCCTATGTCCTGGGCTATGCCGGCTTCATGCTGCTGGGCGGGCGCGCCGCCGACCTGTTCGGCAAGCGGCGGATGTTCCTGGCCGCGCTGACCGTCTTCCTGCTGTTCTCCGGCCTCGGCGGCTTCGCCACGGAAGGCTGGATGCTGCTGGTCGCCCGCTTCGTCACCGGCGTGGCCGCGGCCTTCATGACGCCCGCCGGGCTGGCCCTGATCACCACCAACTTCGCCGAGGGGCCGCAACGCAACAAGGCGGTGCTGATCTACGCCGCCACCGCCTCGGCCGGCTTCTCGCTGGGGCTGGTGGCCGGCGGCTTCCTGCTGGCGATCAGCTGGCGCTGGGTGTTCTTCGCGCCGGTGATCCTGTCGGCGCTGATCCTGGCCCTGGCGCCCCGGCTGATCGCGGATGACGGGAAGCGCAGCGCCGGCGGCCGCTTCGACATGCCCGGCGCCGTCACCCTGACCGGCGCCATGCTGACCGCCGCCTATGCCGTCACCCGGCTGGAAAACCCCGGCGAGGGTCTGCCCTGGACCCTGGCCGCCATTGCCGCGAGCCTGGTGCTGGCACTGCTCTTCGTCGCGATCGAGCGGCGCACCCGCGCGCCGCTGGTCCGCCTCGGCATCCTGCGCACCGGGTCGCTGGTCCGCGCCAATCTCGGCGCACTGCTGTTCGCCGGCGCCTTCTTCGGCTTCCAGTTCCTGGTGTCGCTGTACCTGCAGGAGTTGCGCGGCTGGACCGCGCTGGAGACCAGCGTCGCCCTGCTGGCGATCGGCGTCGACGCGATCCTGGCGCCGACGCTGACCCCGAAGCTGGTGTCCCGCTTCGGCCATGCCCGGGTGGTGCTGGGCGGGCTGGTGCTGGCCGTCCTGTCTTACGCGTTGTTCCTGCGCATCAGCCTGGACTGGACCTATGCCAGCATGTTCCCGACCATGATCCTGCTGGGCCTCGCCTTCGCCCTGGCCTACGGCCCGCTGACCATCGCGGCGACCGACGGCATCGCCGCGGACGAGCAGGGGCTGGCCGGCGGCCTGTTCAACACCGCCTTCCAGTTCGGCGCGGCGCTGGGCCTGTCCGCGGTCAGCGCCATCAGCGTCTACAGCCTGGCGGACCTGTCGCCCGCTGGCCGGCTGGAGGCGCTGCAGACGGCGCTGCTGGTGCCCGTCGCCGCCACGGCGCTGGCCGTGCTGGTGACCGCCACCGGGCTGCGCCGGCCCGGGCTGCAGCCGCAGCAGGCCGGCTGACGCGCCGGTCGCGACTCGTCACTGAACGGACGCCCGCGCATGCTATCCTGGCCGTATGAGAGTCGAGGCTTCGAAACCAGCATGGCCGGCGTGACGGCCAGGGCGCAGCGGGCGCCGAATTCCCCCCAGACCCGGGGGCCCCAGAGCCGGGCCGCCCAGGACCGGGTGACGGTCGACCTGTCCGCGGTGGTCGTGGCGGTGGCCGGCGAGACGCCGCGCGTGCTGGCGCTGCGCGGGCCGGACGGGGTCGACGCCCTGCCCGCCGGCCCGCTGGAGCCGCAGCACCGGACCCTGGAGCTGGGGCTGCGCGCCTGGGTCGAGGCCCAGACTGGCCAGCCGCTGGGCTATGTCGAGCAGCTCTACACCTTCGGCGACCGCGACCGGCAGCTGGCCGGGCCGGGCCGGGTCCTGTCGGTCGGCTATCTGGCGCTGCTGCGCGAGGCGGCGCCGGCCGGCGACAGCCTGTGGAGCGACTGGTACCACCACTTCCCGTGGGAGGATCGCCGCGCCGGCCGCCCGGAACTGTTGGACCGGATCGAGCCGGCGCTGGCCGGCTGGGCCGGGGCCGCCGCTGCCGAGCCGGAGCGGCGGCGGCGCGAGGCCCGGCTGCGCCTCGCCTTCGGCCTGGGCGGCCTGCCCTGGGGCGAGGAGCGGGTGCTGGAGCGCTACGAGCTGATGTACGAGGCCGGGCTGGCCGCCGAGGCGCATCAGGACGCCCCGGGCGACCGCGCCCACCCGGCCTGCCCGGCCCTGGCCGAGGGCGCGCCGATGGCGGCCGACCACCGCCGCATCCTGGCCACCGCGATCGGCCGGCTGCGCGGCAAGATCAAGTACCGGCCGGTGGTGTTCGAGCTGATGCCGCCGACCTTCACCCTGTCGCAGTTGCAGCGTACGGTCGAGGCGCTGGCCGGGCTGCGCCTGCACGCCCCGAACTTCCGCCGCCTGGTCGACAGCCAGGGGCTGGTGGAGGAGACCGGCGAGGTCGCCGGCGGCACCGGCGGCCGCCCGGCCCGTCTGGTCCGTTTCCGCCGCGAGGTGCTGCAGGAGCAGCCCGAGCCGGGGGTCAGGCTGCCCCTGTCGCGCCGGCCGGGGTGAGAGGCCGGCCCTAAAACTCGACGTCGAGCTCCTCGAGCTCGTCCGGCTCGGCCCGGGCGGCCTCGACCCATTCGGCCATCGGCGCCCAGCGCATCACCGTCCGGCAATAGGCCCGGCTGTCGGCGTCGAGCGGGACGGCGTAGGTCAGGAAACGGGTGCAGACCGGCGCGTACATCGCATCCGCCAGCGACGGCCGGCCGCCGAACAGGAAGGGGCCGCCGGAGCGCGCCAGGGCGTCGCGCCAGATGGCGAAGACCCGGTCGATGTCGGGCCCGGCGCCGGCCCAGACCTTGAAGCCCGGGTAATGCGCCTTCAGGTTCATCGGCAGCGCCGAGCGCAGATTGTGGAAGCCGGAATGCATCTCGCCGCTGATGGCGCGGCACAGGGCGCGCGCCTTGCGCTCCACCGGCAGGATCCCGGCCTCGGGCTGCAGCTCGGCCAGGTACTCGCCGATCGCCAGCGTGTCCCAGACCACCGCGCCCTCATGCTCCAGGCACGGCACCAGGAAGGAGGGCGAGAGCAGCAGCAGCTCGGCCCGGATCGAGGGATCGTCGATCGGCAGCACATGCTCCTCGATCTCCAGCTCCGCCATCCGGCACAGGAGCCAGCCGCGCAGCGACCAGGAGGAGTAGTTCCTGCTCGATATGGTCGATCTGGCCGTGGCCACCGGCGTCCTCACCCCGTTGCAGCGTCGCCCGGACGGACAATCATCTCGCAGTGCAGCAGAAAACGCACTAGCGTTTCGGTCGGGGGCTCTCGATGGGGGCAGTGCCGGAATCGTGCTCTATCTCGCCTATCAGATCCAATCCGACCTGGCCGCTCCGGTCCGCGCCGCGGCGCGCGCCGCCGAGGCCCTGTTCGGACCCGCTGGCGCCATCGCCGCCCCGACGGCCGCCCGCCCCCTGGCCGCGGCCTGGCACCTGATGGCCCGGGCCGGGCTGAGCCACGCCCGTCCGTCCTACGGCATCGACCGGGTCACGGTCGGCAATCGCGAGGCGGCGGTCACCGAGGTGCCGGTCGCCGCCACGCCGTTCGGCACGCTGCTGCACTTCCGCAAGGACATCGACATCGCCCAGCCGCGGGTGCTGGTGGTGGCGCCGCTGTCCGGCCATTTCGCCACCCTGTTGCGCGGCACGGTGCGCACCCTGCTGGCCGACCACGACGTCTTCATCACCGACTGGCACAATGCCCGCGACATCCCGGTCGGCGCCGGGCGCTTCGGCTTCGACGAGCATATCGAGCACGTCATCCGCTTCCTCGATGCGATCGGCCCCGGCGCGCATGTCCTGGCCGTGTGCCAGCCCTGCGTCCAGGTGCTGGCGGCGGTCTCGGTGATGGCGGCGGACGGCCACCCGGCGACGCCGCGCAGCATGACCCTGATGGCCGGGCCGGTCGACACCCGGATCAACCCGACCAAGGTCAACGAGCTGGCCACCAGCCGACCGATCGACTGGTTCGAGCGGACGCTGATCTCGACCGTTCCCCCGCCCCATGGTGGTGCCGGCCGCCGGGTCTATCCGGGCTTCGTCCAGCTGCTGTCCTTCATGTCGCTCAACATCAACCGGCACCTGAAGACACATATCGAGCTGTGGGGCCATCTGGCGCGCGGCGAGGCGGCGGAGGCGCAGGCGATCCGCAGCTTCTACGACGAGTATTTCGCCGTGCTGGACCTGACCGCGGAGTTCTATCTCGAGACCGTCCGCCTGGTGTTCCAGGAGGCGCTGCTGGCCCGCGGCGAGCTGCGCTTCCGCGGCAGCCGTGTGGAGCCGCGGGCGATCCGGCGGACCGCGCTCCTGACCGTCGAGGGCGAGCGCGACGACATCTGCGCCGTCGGCCAGACCGCCGCGGCGCACGATCTGTGCTCCGGCCTGCGGCCACATCTGAAGCGCCACCACATGCAGCCCGGCGTCGGCCATTACGGCGTGTTCAGCGGCCGGCGCTGGGAAACCCGCACCTATCCCATCGTCCGCCACCTGATGCTGTCGGCGGATCGCTCGTGACGGTCGCCGACGCTACCTCCCTGCCTCGTCCAGCAGTTGGATCTCGTCGGCCGCCAGGGTCAGCCGGGTCGCGGCGATCTGGTCCTCGAGCTGCTCCGGGCTGGTCGCGCTGGCGATCGGGGCGGTGATGCCGGGACGGGCGATCAGCCAGGCCAGCGCCACCGTGGCCGGGCGGACGCCATGCGCCTGCGCCACCCGGTCGAGCGCGTCGAGGATGCGGAAGCCCCGCGGGTTCAGCCGGTCCTTCATGCCGCCGCCGCGGGCGCTCTTCGACAGGTCGGCCTCGCTGCGGTACTTGCCGCTGAGGAAGCCGCTGGCCAGCGAGAAATAGGTGATCACGCCGATGCCCTCGCGCCGGCACAGCTCCTCCAGCGGCCCCTCGTAATGCGACCGCTCGTAGAGATTGTAGTGCGGCTGCATCGTCTCGTAGCGCGGCAGGTCCTTCTCGGCGCTGATCTTCAGGGCCGAGGCCAGCCGCTCGGCGGAAAAGTTCGAGGCGCCGATCGCCCGCACCTTGCCGGCGCGGATCAGCTCGGCATGCGCCGCCAGCGTCTCCTCCTGCGGCGTCTGCAGGTCGTCGTGATGCGACTGGTACAGGTCGATGACATCGACCTGCAGCCGGCGCAGCGAGGCCTCGACCTCCTCGCGGATCCAGGCCGCCGACAGGTCCTTGCGCTGCACCCGGCCCGGCATCTCCCAGCCGACCTTGGTGGCGACCACCACCCGGTCGCGCTTGCCGCTGCGCTTCAGCCACTTGCCGATGATGGTTTCCGACTCGCCGCCCTGGTTGCCGGGCGCCCAGGAGGAATAGGCGTCGGCGGTGTCGATCAGGTTCAGCCCGGCATCGACGAAGGCGTCGAGCACCCGGAACGAGGCGGCCTCGTCCGCGGTCCAGCCGAAGACATTGGTTCCGAGGGCCAGCGGCCCGACCCGGATGCCGGACCGGCCCAGATTGCGCAGTTCCACGGTCTCTCTCCTGCGATCACATCCGGCCGGAACGCCTGCGGCCCGGCCGGATGGCTGCGGGCAACTTCGGGCGTGCCGCGGTGCCCCTGCCACCATTGTAGGCGGAGTGCCGGACGATGCTCAACGCCCGCGGACGGCCTGACCGGCAGGCCTATACCTAGGTATGGCCCATGGCACCGCTCCCGGTTACGGGGCCAACCGCCAATATGATGGCGCCGGGCCTGCAAAGGGCGTTTTCTTCCCGGGCATCGGCGGTCGGACCGGCGATGGCCGAGGCGGCGCCCTTCTCGGATGACAACCGAAACCTGCCGCCCGGCCCTGCCGTCCCGACCATCGAGCCAGCGTGCCAATCGGCTTGGGCCGAAGGCGCGGGCGAGGTTCTGGCGGCTGGCCGTCCCAACCTCCCCCTCCCCGCCTCCCGGGAAAGACGATCGACGCGTGGATCCGATGACGCCGTCGCGCCGCTCAGCGCCCGCGACGTGCGGTCCGGCTCCTGAAAAGCCGGGACCACGAAGGACTGGAGGAAAAAACAATGACCCTGTTCACCCGCCGCGCCGCCCTCGGCACCCTGGCCGCAGGCGGCCTCGCCGTCGCCGCCACCGGCGCGAATGCCCAGACCGCGGCCGTGCCGCAGCCGATGACCCCCGGCCGCGGCGGCACCGATCCCGGCCCGCGCGATCTGATGCGCGACCAGGAGAATCCGAGCTTCCTGAACCCGCCGCGGACCGACAGCGGCACGTTCCAGAACCTGCGCTATTCATTCTCCGACTCGCATATGCGCCAGGAGGAGGGCGGCTGGACCCGCCAGGTCACGATCCGCGAGCTCAGCGTCTCCAAGACCATCGCGGGCGTGAACATGCGCCTGAACGCCGGCGGCACGCGCGAGCTGCACTGGCACAAGCAGGCGGAATGGGCCTACATGCTGTATGGCGAGGCGCGGATCACCGCCGTCGACGCCGCGGGCAACAACTTCGTCGACGATGTCGGCGTCGGCGACCTCTGGTACTTCCCCTCGGGCATCCCGCATTCGATCCAGGGCCTGGGCAAGGATGGCTGCGAATTCCTGCTCGTCTTCGATGACGGCGAATTCGACGAGGACGGCACCTTCCTGCTGAGCGACTGGTTCAAGCATGTGCCGACCGACGTGCTGGGCAAGAATTTCGGTGTCGATCCGAAGTATTTCGGTAACACGCCGGATCCGCATCAGCGCTACATCTTCAACCTGCCGATCCCGGGCCCGCTGGCCGGCGACAGGATCCCCGGGGCGAGCCCGGTGCCGCAGGTCTTCAGCCACAAGATGCTGGCGCAGGACCCGATCAAGACCAAGGGCGGCACCGTCCGCATCACCGACTCCTCGAACTTCCAAGCCTCCAAGACCATCGCCGCGGCGCTGGTCGAGATCGAGCCCGGCGGGATGCGCGAGCTGCACTGGCACCCGAACGCCGATGAGTGGCAGTACTACATCGAGGGCCAGGCCCGCATGGGCGTGTTCGGCGCGGTCGGGTCCGCCCGCACCATCGACTACGTCGCCGGCGATGTCGGCTACGTGCCCTTCGCCATGGGCCACTACATCGAGAACACCGGCACCACCACGCTGCGCTTCCTCGAGATGTTCAAGAGCAGCTACTACGCCGACGTCTCGCTGAACCAGTGGATGGCGCTGACCCCGCCGGAGTTGGTGCAGGGCCATCTCAACCTCGACAAGGCGGTGATGGACGCGCTGCGCAAGGACAAGAGCCCGGTCGTCGCCGGCTGAGCCGGCGGCCCCGCCGCCGGGCCCCCTGCGCCAGACGCGGGGGTCCGGCGAGGGATGGGCTGAACGATCTTCGACGCCGTGAAGGAGAAGGCTGGCGATGTATCGCGACACGATTGCCAAATATGCCGAGTCCGGGGCGCACAAGGCCGGGATGGTCAGGGCCCATCTGCTGGCCTTCCTGATCGGCTCGGCCCTGGCCGGCGCCTATATCGGCTTCGGCGACATCTTCATGTTCACCGTCGGCGCCCATGCCGACCCATCCTGGTCGCATCTGGTGATGGGCACGGTCTTCGCCTCGGCCCTGACCATCGTGATCTTCGCCGGGTCGGAACTGTTCACCGGCACCGCCATGTACATGCCCTTCGCCGTGCTGCGCGGCGACAGCGGCGTGGGCGACATGCTGCGGGTCTGGATCGCCTGCTGGGTCGGCAACCTGGCCGGTGCAGTGGTGCTGGCGGGGCTGCTGCACATGGCCGGCGGCGGCGTGCTGCTGACCGACGGCAGCAGCGAGTTCTTCGCCGTGGTCGCCGCCAAGATGGCGGCGCCCGGCTATGAGCTGTTCGCCCGCGGCCTATTGTGCAACTGGCTGGTCTGCCTGGCCATCTGGATGTGCGGCCGCACCGAGAACGACGCCGCCAAGATCGCGCTGATCTTCTGGCCGATCGCGCTCTTCGTCGCCTGCGGCTTCGAGCATTCGGTCGCCAACATGTTCGTCTTCGCCCTGGCCCTGCTGGGCGCGCATCCGGAGACGGTCACGCTCGGCGGCGCCGTGCACAACCTGGTCTGGGTGACGCTGGGCAACCTCGTCGGCGGCGGCCTGATGGTCGGGCTGGGCTACTGGCTGCAGGAGCGCGGCGCCGACCGGCCGGCCGAAGCCACGGTCCCTGCCCCGGCGGCCCGGCCGTCGAACGTTCTGCCACGCGTCTAGCCGAGGAGCCTTGCGATGCCGAAAGACACCGATGTCCCGGGCGTGAAGCCCTATGGCGGCCCGGCCGGCGGCTGGGGTGCCCTCGGCGCCGTGGCCCGGGCGATCAAGGACCAGATGGCGATCGCCGAGGACACCCGCGCGCTGATGCGGATGAACCAGCCCTCGGGCTTCGACTGCCCCGGCTGCGCCTGGCCCGACCCGAAGCACACCTCGTCCTTCGAGTTCTGCGAGAACGGCGCCAAGGCGGTGTCGTGGGAGACCACGAGCAAGCGCGTCACACCGGAGTTCTTCGCCGCGCACCCGGTCTCCGAGCTCTGGACCTGGTCCGACCATGCGCTGGAGGACGAGGGCCGGCTGACCCATCCGCTGGCCTATGACCGGGCGACCGACCGCTACCTGCCGGTCAGCTGGGACGAAGCGTTCCGCCGGATCGGCGAGCGATTGCGCGGCTATGCCGACCCGAACACGGTCGAGTTCTATACCTCCGGCCGGACCTCGAACGAGGCCGCCTTCCTGTACCAGCTCTTCGTCCGCGAATACGGCACCAACAACTTCCCCGACTGCTCGAACATGTGCCACGAGGCCACGAGCGTCGGCCTGCCGGTGTCGATCGGCGTCGGCAAGGGCACGGTGACGCTGGAGGATTTCGACCTCTGCGACGCCATCTTCTGCATCGGCCACAACCCGGGCACCAACCATCCGCGCATGCTGACGACGTTGCGCGAGGCGGCGAAGCGCGGCGTGCCGATCGTGGTCTTCAACCCGCTGCGCGAGCGCGGGCTGGAGCGCTTCGCGGCGCCGCAGAGCCCGATGGAGATGCTGACCCTCGGCTCGACCCCGATCGCCTCGGCCTACCACCAGGTCAAGGTCGGCGGCGACGTCGCCGTGCTGAAGGGCATGATGAAGGCGCTGCTGGCGGCCGACGCCGCGGACCTCGCCGCCGGCGGGCCGGGGTTGCTGGACCGGGCCTTCATCGCCGGGCACACCGCCGGCTTCGAAGCACTGGTCGCGGATCTGGAGACGGTGTCCTGGGAGGTGATCGAGGCGCAATCCGGCCTGCCGCGCGACACCATCGAATCCGCCGCTTCGGTCTATGCCAAGGCGCAGAAGGTCATCGTCTGCTACGGCATGGGCCTGACCCAGCACCGGCACGGCACCTCGAATGTGCAGCAGCTGGCCAACCTGATGCTGCTGCGCGGCAATATCGGCCGGCCGGGCGCCGGCATCTGCCCGCTGCGCGGCCATTCCAACGTGCAGGGCGACCGTACCGTCGGCATCACCGAGATCCCGTCCAAGCCGTTCCTCGACGCGATCGAGCGGGTCTTCGGCTTCGACCCGCCGCGGGAGAAGGGCCACAGCGCGGTGGAATCGGTGCAGGCGATCATCGACGGCCGGTCCAAGGCGATCATCTGCCTCGGCGGCAACCTCGCCGTCGCCATGTCCGACCCCGACGCGGTGTTCGCCGGCATGCGCAAGCTGGACCTGGCGGTGCACATCGCCACCAAGCTGAACCGCTCGCACCTGCTGCTGGCGCAGGAGTCGATCATCCTGCCCTGCCTCGGCCGCACCGAGCGCGACCTGCAGGAAGGCGGTGTCCAGTCGATCACGGTCGAGGATTCGATGTCGATGGTGCACGCCTCGCGCGGCGCCCTGCCCCCGGCCTCGGACCAGCTGCGGTCGGAGCCGGCGATCGTCGCCGGGCTGGCGCTGGCGACGCTGCCGGACACGAAGGTCGACTGGGCCGGGCTGGTCGCCGACTACGCCCGCATCCGCGACAAGATCGAGGCGGTGTTCCCCGACTTCTTCGACTTCAACGCCCGCGTCGCCGAGCCCGGCGGGTTCCGGCTGAACGTGCCGGCGTCGCAGCGCGAATGGCGGACGCCGTCGGGCAAGGCCCACTTCCTGGTCTGCGCCGGGGTCGAGGAAGATCCGCGCGTGGCCCGGGCCGACGCGCTGCGTCTGACCACCATCCGCAGCCACGACCAGTACAACACCACGATCTACGGCCTGAACGACCGCTACCGCGGCATCACCGGCCGGCGCGACGTGGTATTCCTGAACGGGGACGACTTGGCGGCGCTGGGCCTCGGCCATGGCGATCTGGTCGATGTCGAGGCGGTGGCCAACGACCCGGGCGATCCGCCGCGGGTGCTGCGCGGCGTCACCGCCGTGGCCTATGACATCGCCCGGGGCTCGGCCGCCGCCTACTACCCCGAGGCCAACGGCCTGGTCGCGCTCGACTCCTATGACGAGCGCAGCGGCACGCCGACCTACAAGTCGATCCCGGTGGTGATCCGCCGCGCCGGGTAGAACACGATGCGGCCGGTTTCGCGTTGCCTCTCCCGCTTGCGAGGCTTTTTCAGAATACCGCCGTTCGAGCCGATCCATCCCTTCTACCCTCCCCCTCCCCTCGCGGGAGGGGGCAGGGGGAGGGGGTTTTCGCCATCAAGGCCGGCCTGAATTCTGACGCTTCGGCCATGACGGCGAGACCTGTTTTCTCCGCATTCGCGCGCGGACGCGCGCAGACCCCTCCCCCAACCCCCTCCCGCAAGGGGAGGGGGAGTGTGGAAGGCTGCGCTCATCGATGCTGAAAGGTTGTGAAGACAGCGAGTTCGCGAGCGGCTTACCCCGTGTCCGGCGGCCTGGGCTTGCGGCCGGAGGGCGAGCGGGGCTTGGGCTGATCCGCGGGCGGATCGTCCTCGCCGTCCTGCGGCGGTATGAAGCCCAGCTGCTCCATGGCCTCGTCGGCCATCTCGAGCCACTGCTCCACCCGCACCGGGAGGCCCCAGCGCCGGCACAGCGCCGCCACCGCGACCGGCGCCCGGCTGGCCTCGATCAGCTCGACCACCTCCGGCCGCTCCAACTGCTCGCGCACCTCGGTGACGCGGCGGTTGATCTCCTCATTGTCCTCCGACACCTCGTAAGCCGCCGCCAGCATCGCCAGCTTCACCCGCAGATCGTGAAAGTCCTCCTGGGCCGCCTCACGCTTCGCCGCCGCCTTGCGACGCTCGTCGACCTGCCGGGACAGCTTGTCCTTGAGCAGCAGGGTCAGCCGCGCCGAGCGCGCGACGGTGGCGATCCGCTGGCAATAGTCGACGCCCAACGCCGGCGCCTGCAGCGCCTCCTGCTGCGTCGCCCGGGCGATCGACATCTGGATCTCGACCAGCTCCGCCAGCACGCGCAGATCCCCCTCTGCCGCCGGAGCGGCCGGGGCTTCCGAAACCGAATCGGTCTGCGCCTTGTCCATAGAACGTATCATGAACATTATCGCAGATTAATACAAGAGCACAATGTGTTAACAGCGAGACCAGGTCCGATCCCGTCAGGGTCATCCGATCCGGCCAAGGCTCATCCCGATCTAACCGGGCCGGCTGTCCAGCGCGTCGGCGATGCGCACCAGGTCGGCGACCGACCGCGCCGCCATCTTCCGCATCACCTGGCCGCGGTGGATCTTGACCGTGACCTCGCTGAGGCCGAGCCGGCCGGCGATCTCCTTGTTCATCAGCCCGGTGGTGACCAGGGCCATGATCTGCCGCTCGCGCGGGGTCAGGGTCTCGTACCGCCCCGCGACCTCGGCCACGCGCTGCTCCGCCGCGCGCCGCTCGCGGTCGCGCTCGACGGCCGCGGCGACGGCGTCGAGCATGTCCTGGTCGCGGAACGGCTTGGTCAGGAAGTCGACGGCGCCGGCCTTCATCGCCCGCACGCTCATCGGGATGTCGCCATGGCCGGTCATGAACACGACCGGGATGCCGAGTCCGGCCTGGGTCAGCTGCGCCTGGACATCGAAGCCGCTGGCCATCTGCAGCCGGATGTCGAGCACCAGGCAGTTCGCCGACCCCAGCGGGTCGCCGTGCAGCAGTTCCTCCGGCGCGGCGAAGCAGGCGACGCGGAAGCCGACCGAGCGCAGCAGGCTGTCCAGCGCGGTGCGAACCGCGTCCTCGTCGTCCAGCACCAGCACCAGCGGCGCCTCGGCCAAAGTATCGGTCATGCCGCCGCCCGGGCCGCCGGCAGGGCGACATGAAAGGTCAGCCCCACATCGGCGTTGCGCGACGCCCGAATCCGCCCGCCATGGGCTTCGACGATGGAGCGGCAGATCGACAGCCCGAGGCCCATGCCGCCGGGCTTGGTGGTGCGGAACGGGGTGAACAGGCCAGCCATCGCCTCCGGCTCCAGCCCGACGCCGCTGTCCGCGACCTGGACCACGACCTCCCCTGTCGGGCTGCGGAGGGTCTCGACCGTGAGCTCGCGGCGGGGCGCCGTCGCCATCGCCTGGATCGCGTTGACCATGAGGTTGATCAGCACCTGCTGCAGCTGGATGCGGTCGCCCGCCACCGGCGGCAGCCCGGGCGCGAGCCGGGTCCGTAGCGCCGCGCCATGGTCGGCGATCTCGCGCTGCATCAGCTCGGCCACGTCGTCGACGACGGTGTTGGGATCGACCGGCACCCGTTCCGGCTCCACCTTCCGGGTCAGGTCGCGCAGCCGCTGCACGACATGGTCGGCACGGTTGGCCTGGCCGGCGATCCGGCCGGCGCAGGCCCGGGCCTCGTCGAGAGCCGGCACCGGCCGGTCGAGCCAGCGCAGGCAGGCCTGGCTGTCGGTGACGATCGCCGCCAGCGGCTGCTTCACCTCATGCGCAATCGACGTCGTCAGCTCGCCGAGCGTGACCACGCGGGAGACATGCGCCAGCTCGGCCCGGGCCTCGGCCAGGGCCTGGCGTTCGGTGATGTCGACGGCGCTCAACAGGGCGGTGGAGCGCACGCCGTCGGCCGGGAAGGTGGCGGTGAGCAGGACCGAGCGGCGCTGTCCGCCGATGGTCTGCAGCACGGTTTCGCCGGCGAAGGACGGCCGGCCCTCCGCCAGGGCGATCAGCAGGTCGCGCCAGGTCCGCACGGTCTCGGGCAGGAAGATGCGCGGACGTCCGGCGATCGCCTCGGCCGCATCGGCGGCACCGACCAGCCGGACCGCGGCGTCGTTGGCGTCGACCGTGCGCATCAGGGCGATGCAGCGCTCGACTAGGCGATGGTCGTCCTCCAGCCGGCGCCGGAGGTCGGGGACGCCCTGGCGCGCGAGCTCCTCGAACAGGCGATGGACCCGGGTGAAATCCTCCTCCCAGATCGCCACGCCGACCGACCGGAAGATGCCGCGCCAGCGCCGCTCGCTGTCGCGCAGCACCGCCGTCGCCGCCTGGCTGCGCTGGGCCAGCACGGTGGCGATGGCGATGGCCGACAGGCTGACGATGCCGCGCAGGAGATGGGCCTCGAACCCGGTGTGCCGCAGCCCGACCAGGAAGCCGATGATGGTCAGCCCGCCGCAGCCCAGCGCCACCAGCAGGACGCCGCGGCGGTCGAGGAAGCCGACCGACATCAGGATGACGATGGCGTAGAGCACCGCCACCGCGATCTTCATCGGGCTGAAGGTGTCGAACTGGAAGATGGCGAGGGCGAGGGCCCCGGTCAGCAGCGGCAGCAGCCGGTCGCGCCCGGCCCAGGCCCGCAGGGTGGCGCCCGGACGGAACCCGGATGCTGCGGTCGGAGTGGCGGTCATCGGGGCCGCTGCCCGGCGACGGGATCGGTCATGGTGCTCTGTCCTCGGGCCGGCTCGAATCGCCCGTGCTGGCCGAGAGATGATCACGCGCGCGGCCGGCGGCAACACCTTCCGGCGGGATGCTGGGTCGTCCTCCGCGAAGCCATCTTGATTTTCTTATTCTGAGAATTAGTATAACCAAAGCGACACCGATTCGGGCCGCGCCCGTCCTCTTAATTCTCGAAATGAGCAGAACCCCGATGTCCGCCCTGACCGACTACACCGAAGCCGTCGCCGCGCGCACCGCGCCGCTGTACGACCGGCTGTCCCGCGTCATCCCGGCCTTCGACTGGCCGGGCTTCGCCCCCGACATCGACGCCATCCTGCGGCTGAAGCGCGAGCGCGACGCGGTGATCCTGGCGCACAACTACCAGACGCCGGAGATCTTCCACGGCATCGCCGACATCACCGGCGACAGCCTGGCCCTGGCACGCGAGGCGGCCCGGGTCGAGGCCTCGGTGATCGTGCTGTGCGGCGTGCACTTCATGGCCGAGACGGCGAAGCTGCTGAACCCGGCCAAGACAGTGCTGATCCCCGATGCCGCCGCCGGCTGCTCGCTGGCCGAATCGATCACGCCGGAGGATGTGCGCCTGCTGCGCCGCCGCTACCCGGGCGTGCCGGTGGTGACCTATGTCAACACCTCGGCCGCGGTGAAGGCGGAGAGCGACATCTGCTGCACCTCCGGCAACGCCGTGAAGGTGGTGGAGAGCCTGGGCGTGCCGCGCGTCATCTTCATCCCGGACGGCTACCTGGCGGCCAATGTCGCGGCCGAGACCAAAGTCGAGATCATCGCCTGGCAGGGCGCCTGCGAGGTGCATGAGCGGTTCGGGCCGGACGACATCCGGCAGCTGCGCGAGGCCCATCCCGGCGTGGTCGTGCTGGCCCATCCGGAATGCCCGCCCGAGGTGGTGGCGGAGGCCGATTTCGCCGGCTCCACCGCCGCCATGAGCGACTATGTGGCGCGCGAGCGGCCCGGCCGGGTGGTGCTGGTGACCGAATGCTCGATGAGCGACAACGTCGCCGTGCAGTTCCCGGAGATCGACTTCATCCGGCCCTGCAACCTGTGCCCGCACATGAAGCGGATCACCCTGCCCAAGATCCGGCACGCGCTGGAGACGATGACCCATGCGGTGACGCTGGACCCCGCCGTGATCGCCCGCGCCCGCGCCGCGGTCGAACGCATGCTGGAGGTGCGCTGATGGACGCGATCTCGTCCCGCCCGCAGGATCGCGTCGTGGTGATCGGCGCCGGCATCGCCGGCCTGGCCACGGCGCTGCGGCTGGCCCCCTTGCCCGTCCTGCTGCTCACCTCGGCACCCGTGGGGGCCGCGGCCGCCACCGGCTGGGCCCAGGGCGGCATCGCCGCGGCGCTAGGCCCCGACGACGACCCGACGCTGCACGCCGCCGACACGCTGGCGGCCGCCGCTGGGCTGGGCGACCCGGGGGTGGCGCGGCGCGTCACCGAGGCGGCCCCCGGCTGCATCGTCTGGCTGGCCGAACTGGGAGCGCCCTTCGACCGCTCGGATGACGGCGGCTTCGCGCTCGGCCTGGAGGCGGCGCATGGCCGCCGCCGCATCGTCCATGCCGGCGGCGACGGCACCGGCGCCGCGGTGTTGCACACCCTGGCCCGGGCGGTCGAGGCCGATCCGCGCATCACCCTCCGCCATGCCCGCGCCACCGCCCTGCTGCGCGACGAGGCCGGCGTCTGCGGCGTGCTGGCCTGGGAGGACGGCGCCCCGGTCGCCATCCCGGCCCGGGCCGTGGTGCTGGCCACCGGCGGGGTCGGCGGCCTCTACGCCCACACCACCAACCCGCTCGGCGTGGCCGGCACCGGCCTGGCCCTGGCGGCGCGGGCCGGGGCGGTGCTGCGGTGGCCTCCGGGGCGCGGCGGGGCGAGGGCGCGACGCTGGTCACGGCCTCGGGCGAGCGGGTGATGGCGGACCATCCGCAGGGCGACCTGGCCCCGCGCGACGTGATCGCCCGCGCCGTCTGGCGCCGGGTCGCGGCCGGCGAGGCGGTGTTCCTGGACGCGCGGCCTCTGGGCAGCGGGTTGGACCGCTTCGCCCGGGTCACAGCCTTGTGCCGCGAGGCCGGGCTGGACCCGTCCCGGCAGCCGATCCCGATCCGCCCGGCGGCGCATTACCACATGGGCGGCGTGGCAGTGGACGGCAGCGGCCGCAGCTCCGTGCCCGGCCTCTGGGCCGCGGGCGAGGTCGCGGCGACCGGCCTGCATGGCGCCAACCGCCTGGCCAGCAACTCGCTGCTCGAGGCCCTGGCCTTCGCCGGCTGGATCGCCGCGGACATCCGCGGCGGCGACGCCCGGCCGCCGCTGCGCCCGCTGCCGCTCGGCGCCGCCCGCCGCCCCGCCCCCGACGCCGGCATGGTCGCCACGCTGCGAGGGGTGATGGAGCGCCATGTCGGCGTGG
>NZ_JBQJIK010000063.1:0-50219 GCF_052078665.1 Inquilinus sp. CA228
CCAGATGGCGCCGCCTCGTCCGCGACTACGAAAAGCGCATCGACGTCTCGCACGCGATGATCCTCGTCGCCATGGGCGGAATTCTCATCCGACGAAACACTCATCCCTGATTTTCAAAACAGACTCTCAGATCGCGCTCTTTCTCAGGCCCTTTCCAGTCGTCGTGGGAATGGATCGGTGATTATCTCGTTCAAAAGATAAGGTAGTTTAAATGAAAATCAGTAATGATTAAAGGTCTCATAAGAAATAGCTTTATATGGAGAAGAGTTAATATTCTGTATTCTTGAATATACCATCTATGGATCTCAAATTCGGCTTACTCGCAGGGATGATGGGGCGCAACAGCCTCTGGCCTCAGCATACCGACTGGTGGGTATGGCTTATTCTACCATTAGGAGAAAGATGATGTCCGAGCGTGATTTCGGAATCGTGTCCGTACGCCTTGCTTGCATCTGGACCTGGCTCCCGGGCCAGTCCAGGGGCTTCTGCACCTGGGTCGGGCGCCAGAACGAAAATGAGGCTCCGGGGTTCGTCGTGCGGTCCAAGGAAGAGGGCGAGACGCAAGTTCGTCACTGACGGGTATGGCGGTCAGCGTAGACAGGAAGATCCTATACGGAGTACGTCAGGTTTCATGCAGATACCGACAGCCTGGTGAGCTCGGCCTCTTGATATAGGCCGATCTCTCTTATTTTGTAAAATAAAGTCATAATGAGGTCGGATAGATCTTGGTTATAAGAGTTGATGATCGGAGTAATAAATCAAAATTTTTCTTGATACTACCCATATGCGCGTTGACATTGATATTGATGTTGCTCATTTAGATGCAAGAGCTGATGTTCAGTTCTAGTAAGAAGGAGTTTCGTAGTGACCTACAATAGCATTCCGGCGCCGGCCGCAGCACCGGCTCCGGCGTTGTGTGATCCTGTCGTCACGATTCCGGAGGCCGAGATCCCGGTGATCCAGGCGCCGGCGTCGGAGTTCGGCCTCGCCCCTGTGGCAGCGCCAGCCCCGGCGGCAGTGGCGGAGCCGATCATGGGTCTGCCGGAGTACGCGATGAGCGTCCAGGCCCCGGCGGCAGTGGCGGAGCCGATCATGGGTCTGCCGGAGTACGCGATGAGCATCCAGGCCCCGGCGGCAGTGGCGGAGCCGATCATGGGTCTGCCGGAGTACGCGATGAGCATCCAGGCCCCGGCGGCAGTGGCGGAGCCCATCCCCGTCGCCCCGGCTTCGGCAGCAGAGTTCGGCTGGGACGACTATGTGGCGTCGGAGTTCGGCTTCGCTTCGGTGGCGGCACCGGCGATCGACATCGAGATCGCTTTCGCCTCGGCGGTGCCGGAGGAAACCGATTTCGGTTCGATCGCGATCGGCGACTTCATGCTCTGACCTCGATCGTGGGGATTCCCGGTGTGAGGACGGCTGGTGCGGACGCCAAGTCTCTCTCTGATCGGGGCCGTTTTCAGCGGGTGAATTCATCGTCTCGCGAGATATGACGCCCCTCCCGCTTGCAGGAGGGGCGTCCCTTATCTCAGATGGAATGCACGCCATGCACGCCGATACGATCTCGTGGATCAATGGCCATTTTACCGATGAGCCGATCTTGATGCCGGTGAAAGGCCGTGTAATGCCCCACGGGGCGGGTGTCTTCGAAGGCATCCGTGTCTACGACGCCCGATCACCGTGCCGTCCAGCACGTTGAGCGCGGCGAACAGCGCGGTGGTGCCGTGCCTCTTGTAGTCGTGCGTCATGGTGCCGGCCCGGCCCTTCTTCAGGGGCAGGCCAGGCTGGGTGCGGTCGAGCGCCTGGATCCGGCTCTTCTCGTCGACCGACAGGACGTCGGCGGGAGGATCGGTCAGCGTCAAGGCGACGACCCGCTCCACCACAATCGCATCGAGCGGCGGGATGCCCGGAGGCCGGGTCTTGTCCCGTAGCAGCCCGTCGGCGCCCGCCTCGGCAAAGCGCTCCTGCCAGCGCCAGACGCGTGGCTCTGCTGTCGCCGGCTGTGCGGCCATCGCCCTCCTCGATCTTCTGGCCAATCTGACCAGCGTGGGGACGTTGGTGGCGTTCTCGGTCGTCTCGATCGGCGTCATGGTTCTGCGCCAGACGCAGCCAGAGCTGCCGCTGGGCTTCAAGGTCCCGTTCTATCCGGTTCTGCCCGTGCTCAGCTTGGCAATGTGCCTCTATCTGATGCTGTCTCTGCCGATCGACACCATTCTGCTCTTCGCGGTCTGGCTCGGGATCGCCGCCGTCATCCACTTCTCCCACGGCGTCAGACGCTCGCGGTTGGCGAGACGGGAGGAACTGCCAGCCGATCCGCCGTCATCCTCAGGCGCAGAAGCCGAGACTGTTCTGGCTGGTGAAGGAAACGGATGATGCGGCCGGCCTCGTTCTCGCTCGGAGCGTCCCTGGGCAACGAAACATCTTGGCCCCACGGCGGCGGCCGACGCTGGCATGAGAGACTGACGGCGGCCAAGGAATTCCCGTACCGGGCCCCGCTCCAAGCGGGAACAGGAGCCAGCGTGCGTCATTCAGCAACGCACGGGCTGGGACGCTGGATCCGGCCCGGCATCCCGAGGTGCATGTTCGTCCATCCCAGGAGGGGTGTCCTGAAGTAACAACTTGACGAGGTGGGAGATGATGGGGCGAGGTGTCATGGTATAATTCTGATAGATGAATATAGTTATACAGAATCGGGATCTCAATTATTTTGAATTCAGAGTAATATAACTGAAATTATCGGTATGTATAATCATTTTTCATTGAAATAATTCTTGAAACACTCCGATTGTGCCTCCATATTTCAGTCAACCGGGCGTTGCTTCATGCCTGTCTGCTTAACCTTATGGAGATTGGAATGGCGTCAAATCCGTTCGATACCGCGGCTGTCAAGGCCCCGTCCCTGGCGTCGCTGGGTGGGTTGGTGAGCTATCTGATGGATCATGTCCAGGAGCGGCTGGAGCGCAGGCGGCAACTGCGCCAGCTCGATGCCTTCGATGACCGCATGCTGGCCGACATCGGCCTAAGCCGCTGTGATGTCGAAAGCGCGAAGCACAGTTCCTTCGGGAGGTGAGGACGGCCTGAAATCGGTCCATTCATCTTCGTGCTGATAAGCCTGGCATGGCGAGTACTAGGCGGTCCTCGGGATTTGGGCTGATGATCAACTTTGAGGTGTTCGGCCTGAGTGCGGGAATTTTGGTTCCATCATCGGCTCCTGGCGCATGGCCGGATAGAGCCGTGGGCGATAGTCGCCAGTGGCCTTCCGAGATGGCGAAGTATGGCATCGAAGGTTGGCTGAGCTGATAGAGGTCGCGAGCCGCCACCGTGCAGTTTGCATTCCCCCTATGAAGATTGCCGGTGGTCTGTCAGCCTGCATGCTGCGCGGGTTGACTTGGGAGTGGGGCCGATCCGAGGCTGCGGAACGGCCCCATTCTTTTCAGAGGGTCACAAAGCCTCTGCCCGAGTTGAGTGCTGGGCTGGTTTCGACCCGAAATTACTTCTCAAGCGAGCTGATCGATGATAATGCCCGGGCGCGCTCCTTAGAAAACCAATCCGAAATTTCGCGATTTCCTTGAGGGGAGCCCGGAGCGACACCTCTCGGCATAGAGCTGGCCGAACACCGCCTCGAACCAGCTCGAGTTCGGCCGCCACATCACGAAGCGGGCAGCCGCTCCCCAAAAGCCTCTCACCGCCGCGGCCTTGTATTCTGCCGTAACCCGCCGATGGCTCATCCTCTCCGACATCTTCTCCTCCAGGAGCACATTCGACGATCAGGCCGCTCTAATCGCTCCTGTGCAATCCCAGAAGCGAAGGTCAGCATCCGCAGGAGGTTCGATCATGCACGCCAGATATACTTGCGTTTTGGCAGGACTATGCGTTCTGGCCCTGGCCACGCCGGCACAGGCCCGGCGGGTAATCGGCTACTTCACCCAATGGGGCATCTACGGCCGCAACTTTCAGGTCAAGGACATCGAGGCCGATGGCGCAGCCGGCCATCTGACTCACATCAACTACGCCTTCGGCAACGTGCGCAACAACCGTTGCGAGGTCGGGGTCACCCAATACGCGAACCCGGATACCGGTGAAGGCGGCGACGCGTACGCCGACTACACCAAGGCGTTCTCGGCCAAGGAAAGCGTGGACGGTCTCGCCGATCACTGGGACCAGCCGCTGCGCGGCAACTGGAACCAGTTGAAGAAGCTTAAGGCCAGGCATCCAGATCTGAAGGTGCTGATCTCGCTGGGCGGCTGGACTTGGTCGCGCGGCTTCTCCCAAGCGGCTCGCCCTGAGAACCGCAAGGCGTTCGTTGCCTCGTGCATCGACGCCTACATTCGCGGCAACCTGCCGGTCACCGACTACGCCGGCGGCGCCGGCGCGGCGCTCACCGTGTTTGATGGCATCGACATCGACTGGGAATACCCAGCGGCGTGCGGTTTGAGTTGCGGCACATCGGAGGACCGCGAGAACTTCACCGCCCTGCTTGCCGAGTTCCGCCGCCAGCTCGACGCGGTCCGGCCGGGACTGCTGCTGACCGCGGCAGTGGGCGCCGGCATCGACAAGATCCGCGTCACCGATCCGGGACAGTACGCGCCGTACCTGGATTACATCAATCTCATGACCTACGACTTCCACGGTGCCTGGGAGAGACAGACCAACCACCATTCGCCGTTGTTCGGTTCGCCCGGCGATCCCTCCGTCGGCGACCAGCGCCGGTACAACAGCCGCGACGCGGTGCAAGCCATCCTCGAGCGCGGCGTGCCGGCGTCCAAGCTGAACCTCGGAATCGGTTTCTACGGCCGCGGCTGGACCGGCGTGCACAACACTAACCGCGGCCTGTACCAAGTTGGCGGTCCTGCGCCCGGCACCTGGGAGAGCGGTATAGAGGACTACAAGGTCCTGCGTGGTCGTGTCGCCGGCAGCTACATCGACGCGCAGGCGCGCGCACACTGGAAATACGACGGTGTCACGTTCTGGAGCTACGATGACCCGGCGCTGGTCAGCGAAAAGATGCAGTACGTGAAGGCACAAGGCCTGGGTGGCGCGTTCTTCTGGGAGTTCAGCGGCGATTACCATGGCGAGCTGCTCCGCGCGATCGGGGATGGGCTCAGGTAGCGGCGCGGTAAGCCCAAGCCAAGGCAGGCAGCGATGAGACGTTGAGGGCACCGCAAGGAGGAAAGACATGACCATCAGCAAGATGCGGACGGCACTTCGCCGAGGCTGGATTGACGCCGAACTGGGCCGCGCTCTGGGTGTCCGGCCGGCTCGACGGTTTCAACCGGGGCTATGAGGCCGCCCTGGCAACCTGCCCTGGGCCTTCGGCCGAGGCGGCGAGCGCCGCGGCGAAGCGGGGCGGGCAAGGATGAGCGATCCGCCCCACAGCGCCGCAGGATCAGCGCACCCGATCAGCCTACATCTTCGACGCCTTCTGTACAAAGGAGGGCAAGGGCGCCGGCCTGGTCCTGCCCCGCTGCACCACCGGCGCGATGCAACTGCACTTGGCTGAGATCGCTCAGGCCGTGGCTCCCGGCGCCCACGCTGTCGTCCTGCTCGATCAGGCCGGCTGGCACATGACCGACAAGCTGGCCGTGCCGGCCAACATCACCCTGCTGCCGATCCCGGCCCGCTCGCCCGAGCTCAACGCCGCCGAGAACGTCTGGCAGTTCCTCCGGGACAACTGGTTGTCCGACCGGATCTTCAAATCCTACACCGACATCCTCGATCACAGCTCCTTCGCCTGGAACTCCCTTATGGCTCAGCCCTGGAAGATCATGTCCATCGGGCTCCGCCAATGGGCTCATCGGTCATGATTTCCGCAGATTGATATTAGCCGGTTCCTTCATTGGTGCTCTTGCTCAAAACAGGCTTGGCGCCTCGCTTTGCCCCCTTTTCCAGGAGGTTGCGCTCGAGCTGGCTGCGCAGATCGTCGTCGGCGAAATAGGACAGGTTCTGCTCGCGGATCTTGGCGCCCTCCTCGTCATACAGGAAGGGCAGGGTGCAGTAGCGCGTGCCCTTGGTCACCGGCAGCGCCTCGTGCAGCAGCGAGCAGGAGAACACCACCGCACCGCCGGTCGGCGCCTTGTAGCTGTGGCGGTCGTATTCCGGGAAGCGCAGCTCGCCGCCCTCGAACTCGTCGGCGTTCAGGTTGATGGTGACGGCGAAACGGCGATGCGCCGTGCCCTTGGTGGTGTTGTCGCGATGGGCGCGGAAATAGCCGCCCTCGCCGGAATCGTAGCAGGCGACGATGTAGCGCTCGATCCGGGTGGCGTTGAACTGGAAGACCTTCTTGATCTCTGGCACCAGGCGCTGCTCGATCCGGGCCTTCATGCCCTGGCGCAGTTCGTCGTCCTCGATGGTCGCGTCCTTGCGCCTCTTGTGCGCATGGTCGACCGCGGCGGCGGTGCGGCCGTCCGGCAGCGACTGCATGAAGCCGCTCTCTTTGCCGCCGACCTCCTTGTAGTAGTCGATCAGGGCGCGGCAGAAATGCGGCTCGAACAGATAGGGCACCACCAGCACCGGCGCGCCCGGCGTGGTCGTGCCCAGCCGGGTCAGGGGCGGCAGCCGGCTGACGAACTCGGCCAGCATCTTCGCATGCTCCGCCCCGTCCTCGATCGGGAAGCGGGCGAGCACGCGCAGGCCGGGCGACAGCACGTAGCTGACCTTGCGCTGGTCGGCGCCGTAGGAGGTGCTGATCTTGCTGTCGAAATCGTAGAAGTGGCGCAGCCCGGGGACGCGGGTCGGCAGCCGTCCCGGCTGGGCGTCGTTCTTGTCCTGGCTGACGCCGAAGAAGGCGGCGTGGCCGTCGTTGAACGGTCCGACCTCGGCCGCGATCGCCGACAACAGCCGCGCCGACTGCGCGTCTCCGGCCGAGCCGAAGAAGCTGAGGACGACGTAGCGCCCGGCCACCGTATCGAAGCGGAAATCCGGCCGCTGCGGCGTCGGGACCACGAAGAGCGGAGCGGGGTCGCCGGGCTCCAGCAGACGGGGCATGAGGTCTCCTTCAAGAACTGCATCTGGCAATTATAAATCAACCACAGCGCACCAGAGCCTAGCTGTCGACATTGTTTCGCCAGGCAGAGGAGCTCGATCCGACTGCAAAGCACAAAGATCAGATTCGAGATTCCGAGATTCAGGTGCATCAAAAGAGGGATGTAGTACAATTTTCGATAGAGATCAAATGCAAAAATTATTTGTTTGGCTTATGGATCCGATTGTTTTGTTTATAGAGGGGCGTGGATCATTGGCGAAGCGATCGAACTGCGGTTTTTCTCGGCTGCCGAGGTGATGGGAGTTGTGCGAGCCGAAGTACGGATCCAAGGCGTCGATACCTAGCCGGCCCTCCCCAATAGACCTCGCCTGGCGCAGGATCCACGAGATCCCGTTTAGCGGTTGAGGTGTGTCGAAACTGGTGGGCGTCGAACTGATCCGGACTGTGCGGCTGCAGGATGGAATGTCCCGCCAGCGAACGTCGATACCGGCTATGCACCCGCCGCGAAGGTCGGCGGCGATCCGGACAATGGGACAACTCCGCCCGCGAGCACGCTGGTGACGACGCAGCCTTCCACAAACTCCACGCCGCCGATCAACAACTCTGCGGGTACAAGCTCCTTGCGATACTCTCCCCGATCCATGGCGGGGCCCTTCGATCGGCGAGCCGTATCACACCCCGCACCGATCTGAGGCGGAGCCATTCTTGCGTGGCGATTGAAGTCGATTGGATAGCGATCCGTATTTCTTTGATTTCGGCCAGCCCGAGACCCACCGGTGGCGTCGGCATCCAGTACTGACGAAACGGAAGATCCATACCAATCTCGGCTTCTATCAGTGTGATCGCTGATGTATCTGTAACCCAATTGGGAAGGTGATAATATTCGCATTGCATAATATTATATTGATGCAAAAGTGCTATCGTTGGATAACGGAGAGACATGGTGATGTCCTCGCCTACCTCTTGTCTGCCTCAAGTGCACTTCATGTCGCCCAACAGAGGCGATGCAGCGGGCGATGACGCGAGATTGGTTGACGACCTCGGTCTTATCACCCAGGGCGGCGATACCGGTCCTTGCGAGGTGGTTGTTGATCGTATCGGTCCGCGGCAAGACGCTCTGCTTGCCCATGCTCAAACGATCGCCCGCGCCTACCGATCGAGGCACAGCATCTCCGCCTCCGAAAATCTCGCGCTCACCCTGTCAGTGCTGGAGGTTCTGGCCCGCTTGGAGACCGCATGGCCGCTGCTTCGGCTGGGAGCCCTCAAGCGCAAATCGGATACTCGTCGACCGGAATCCCGCCCGGTGCAGGCTGTCGCTCCCAGTTTCTCGGTCGGACCAAGCGATCCCATCTGCCTCGACGACGACCTTTCATGCCAAAGTCCTGCCCGGCCCATTCGTGCCTCCCACGACCAGTATCCGGAGAAATGTTGCCGATGCTGGGGGGTGGTGGACGTCTGCCAGGCAAGGCCGCTGCGATCGCCGCAGATCCGGCCGGACCCGCTTCGACAAACTACATTGCCGGTCGATCCGACAGTTGTCACTGGATTTGACCGTCGTGTCCGGCAGTTGATTGTGCGGGCCACCGCACTGGGAGTGCACGACTCTGACGTGGTCACGTTGTTGCTCGAAGGCATTGAGAAGGCTGAATTGGTAGTGGAGGAGGCCATGCAGCGTGAGAGTGGAATCGGCTGAATGCGGCTCGTTCAGGGATGACGCCAACGCGGTTGCGCGAGACATTCGATAGCCAAACGGAGTATGGACGCTGGCACGATGGTTCGGCGACCGATGGATTTTTTTTGCCGAGCGTCCGCAGCCGAGATCGAGCTGATCGGCGCAATCGGCATCTCGACAGGGGCATCCTGCGGCATGCGGCCACGCGTCCGGTCGCGGCAGTCCCAATCACTGGGATCCCGGATGGGCTGTCGCCGTCGCATCCGATCCGGGTCGGCGACCGTGGCGGACGGCGCGTTTGATGTCGCCGCGAATCAGGCCGATGTCGAGGAGAAGGCGGTCGCGCGCTTATCGAGATGTCGGATGGTTTGTACCAGGTCGAGATCCGCCATCGATGCCGGAATGAGATCGAGACGAATCGAGTTCGGTCAGGCCGAAGAGAAGTTACATGAATAACAAAGACAATATAATGTATAACTGTTGTTCATTGTTCGAATTCATATAACTCTCTATCTTCCGAAAAATAGAGAGTCTTGAAGACGATGCCGGAAGTCGCATATAAGTTCGATCTGCAAGTGAGCGCCGAGATGTGCGCTGGACCGGAGCGGCGATGCGGATTGTCAGCCAGAACTCGGATACAGACCTCGCCCGTCGTCATGCCGGGCAGAATGTCGAATTGGCGCTTCAAGAGTTGACTGCCAACTTGCTCCGTGTCATTCGGGGCGCGGGAGAGCCTCGGGAGATCGGATTACAGGCACTAGCCTTTGTCGAGGCCACGGAGACGTATCAGGATGTGGTGAGGCGGCCTCTATTTGTGAGCGAAGTCAAGCGTATGCTCAGCATCGAGCAAGACGAGCAGGCAATGCGACGAAAGAAGAGCGCCGATCGGATCGAGTTCCATGGAATGCAGGCGATCATCTGCGGCGCCCTGCAGATCGCCGCCTCCCGTATCCTTTGCCAGCCCCGGCAGGAAGCCAGCGGACGTCGTGAGATTGAGGACGGGTTGAGGCTGCTCGAAGACGCTCGTGCAGAAAGCCGACAGGAGACGGCGGCTGCCGGAAAGGCGGCCTTGCCACGCAGAACCGCCAGCCTGAGCCCACCCGTGGGGTTCCTGAAGCCCCGCAGGGCGAATAAGCAGGAATGAGCATGTTCTCCACCTCGGCCACCGCCACTCGACCTGCATCGCCTCTCCCTTGCGAGGACCGGCGGGCGGAAGACGTGCAAATCGTCCACCTCGATCCACAACGCATCGCATCTGCTGCTGGCGCAGCCGCCGTCCGACGGCCCGGAAGCAAGCAAGGTTCTGATCTCCGCCGGGGAGGACGAGTAGACCGAGGCCAAGGTTGCATCGGACCTATCGGGCTGAGGAGGTGCTTTTCCGAATTCACGCGAGCAAGACGTGATGCGCCGCCGACACGGGTATGGCGAACGACCTCTGCGGGACCGGCTCTTCGGCGCGAGAGCATATCGGACTCCTTGGCGCCGCTGGCAGAGGCCGCCTCCTCCAAGTGCAGTGGGCGACAGCATACCCGGCGATAAGGACGGCATCGTGGTTCGAGGTTGGAGGTGCATGATCTGATCCACCTGTCGATGATCGGCGTCGTTACCGGGAATGTCGCCATTGACAGGGTTTTCAACTGCATCGGCGCCGCGGCCCTTGCCGGCGTTTCCGTCGAGTTGCGCTATGAGACGGTGGCGACGGGCGCCATGCGGGTAAAGGGGCGCCGGTCGCGCCGAGGGCGATCTTGATGCTCTGATCGGCGCACGGTCCAATTGGCAACGGACGATCTCATCGTCCAAGGCTGACCCGGTGCGAGACGCTCGGCATATGCCTTCTCGAGGAGAGATTGCAGCAGAAGGTGTCCCAACACCTGCCGTCCTGGTGTAGCCCCGCTGCCAAGCAGCTGCTGCGGCGACGAATCTCATCATGTCAGCCATCAATCCGGATTGAGGCGATGGCACGATTGGAGAAAATAATCGCGCTCATGGTGTTGGCGCTTCTCCTGGTGATCTCGCCGACCATCTTTGCGAGAGAGCTTGGGCGGGATGTTGCACCGCGGCTGAGGTCGGGGGGTGGCGACGACATCATTGCGGGAAGGGGAGTGGGATGACCGCCATCAGGGATGGAGGGGGACCGCTCGACGACATCACCCGCCAAACCGCCTACACGTCCGCCTGCGTGTTTGGGCATCGGAAGATCTTGCCAACGGTGGTGGACCGGGATCGAGTCCATGCCTGGGATGACGATCTCTTTCGCAGCATGGGCAAGGCAGGTCTTCTTGGGCTGCCGCTGCCACGAGATGATGGCGGCCAGGCGACAACTGCCTTTGATACCGGCCTCGCCATGGAGGGCTTCGGGTACGGTGCCGGAGACGCCGGCCTCGCGCTCGCCTGGGCGGCGCACACTGTTTTGTGCGGCGTGCCCATCGCCCGTTTCGGACATCGCCTGCTCCGCCGGCGCTATCTTCCCGGCATGTGCGACGGGACGCGGATCGGTGCGTTCGCCGGCCCCGAACCCACATCCGGCACCGCTCCCACCCGGATCCGCACACGAGCGGCGCGACGAGGGAGAGGATGGTGCCTCGATGGCGAAAAGACCTGGGTCATCAATGGCCCTATCGCCCAGCATGTGCTGGTTCTGGCCGCCACCCAGCCGGACGCAGGTATCGAAGGGCTCTCCGCCTTTGTTGTCGAGTGCGATGCTCCAGGCGTTCGCAGGGAACCGGCCATTGTCACGGCCGGCATGCGCACGGCTCGCTTCGGCACCATCTCCTTCGACCACTGCATGCTCCAGAACTCGGCCTTGCTCGGGTCCGAGGGCGGCGGCATCGATGTCCTGCGACTGATCCAGCGCTGGGAGCGCGCCTTGCTGCTTGCTCCGTGGCTCGGTCTCATGCGGGCTGCGGCAGGGCATGCCATGAGGCATGTTCGTGACGGCAGCGAACTCGGTCGAGCACTCGGCTTGCTCCCCGCGACGCGATCTGCGATTGCCAATATCGCCATTTGCAACGAGGTCACAAGGCGCATGGTCTATCGCGCGACCATCGAGATCGACAAAGCAGAGGGAGATGGTCGCTCCGCTGCGCTCGCCCGCTTTGTCCTGCTCGACAATGTGCAGGATGTCTTGCGCATGGTCCGAGAGCTTCATGGTGCGCCGGGCCTCGTTCCGGACAGCGATGTCGAGCGTTGGTGCCGCGATGTCACGGTTCTGCCCGCACTCGGCGATCGCGGCGATCTACTTCGATCCGTCGTCGCCGACGCTTTGCTCGACCTCGACTAGGAGCCAGGCCCGGTGACGATCTCGTTGATGTTCGAGCGGCGGCTGTTCGCAATACCTCTGTTTCGAGCGCCAAGAGATGTCGGAAGGATCGTCAGTCATTCGCCGTGACCCCGCCCGAGCGATGAGGTGAGGTCTTTCGTGCTTCCTATCTGTGAGAATTGACTCGGCGTTCAATAAAAATATGGAATAAATTTCAAGTATTTGCGTAATTAAAGAATTTTATATCGACACTTTTATTTTATCGACATATCTTTGATATTCACCCGCGCTGCTGATCGGAGAGTCTTTTTCCCATTCGGCATCTGCAGGGGCGGCAGCTCTGTCTGAGTCCTCGGAGCCAACAGCGTGAGAAATCGGATCAAAACCTCTCTGGTCGTACTTGTGCTTGCGTTGAGCGTCGGAGCTGATGCTGCAGACAGGATCGCCGATCCGTCGACTGATCGTTTGGTTGTGCATTTTGGCAAGCCAACATATGTGCAATTGCATCGATACAAAAAAATGTTCGAAAAGCAGCCGTTTTCGGACGCGATATTGATGTACTATGATAACGGGATTTACAAAATCATATCGTCTGGTGAAGAGTATTACGGAGTTTTCGTCATCGACGGTCGTTTCGATGACGAGAGATACACGATCCACTACGCGTCTTTGCCGTCGACTGATTGGAGCAATGCAACTGCCTATCATGTTCTGACATTTGACAGCTCCAAGAAGCATTTCGAGCAGAGTGCCGTTGTGCCGATCGATGGCCGAGTTCCCCAGCAGTTTGGAGTATTCGAGACAAGCGAAAACATGATCGCAAATCCGATCTTCGTTCATTGGGAGAACAGTAAGCACTTCATGCCATGGTCTGTCGAATTAAAATAAAAGATGATGGTGAGCTGTTCTGGGTATCGGTGAAATTCGTGGATAAGATTGACCGCACTCTCGTGCCGGAAACTACAGTGGGCGCCCCAGGGCGTCGTCGACGGGATCCACGCCCCGCGCAGAGCAGGTCCGGCCGTGTCGACGCCGAGGCGAGAGGCCTAACGACTGCTTCCAGGCAATCGAGATCAGGATGGTACTGCTGCCCATCAGGACAAACACATCAGCAAACCCCAGGACGAGGAGACGGCGAGATGTACACAATCTTTGGCGACATCGGAACTAAACTCATCGCTAAACATGGTGGCGGCGATGGTCTCTCTGCAGAGTTCAAGCTTCTCGGGCGGCAATGGTATCTCCTGCCGGAGGTGTTTGCTCCGCCGCATACCGCCTCGACGGCGCTGTTCGCCGAGTGGCTGCCTTACCCGATAGGGGGACGCTTCCTTGAGGTCGGTTCAGGCGCGGGAGTTATCGCGGTCGTCGCGGCGCAACGCGGCTGCGCCTCGGTGACGGCGCTCGACATTGGGTTGTCCGCAGTCGCCAACACCGTGGCGAATGTTGTCCGGCACGGAGTCAGTGACCGGGTCCGCGTGCTGCACAGCGATTTGTTTGAAGCGCTTCACGAAAGCGAGCGCTTCGACATGATCTTCTGGAATTCCAACTTTGTCGAAGCGCCGGAGACGTTTGAGTACCGCCGCGACGTCGAGCGTGCGATTTGCGACCCCGGCTACGCAGCTCACGGCAGATATCTGCGCGAGGGAGGAAAATGGCTCACACCGAATGGCAGGCTTCTTCTCGGCTTCAGCAGCCTGGGCAATCAAGGACGCCTCCAAGAACTGGCCCGCCAGGCCGGGCTACAGGTCTCGGTGCTCAATCGGTTCGCAGGTCAGTCAGCGGGAATCTCCGTCGAATTCCAACTCCTTGAGCTGCGTCCGTCATAGGATCCGGGGTGAATTGATGCGGAATGCCCCGCATCCAGACTCGGGGAGAGCGTGGCGGTACCGATCGATTCAGCTTCGCCATCGAATGCGAGATCAACGGGCTGCCGACGGGAGTTCGTCTCCAGTCTCGGCCATAGGGGCGGCAGGGAACCCGCCTCATCGGCCACTACGACAGTGCGGTCGCCTATGGCCAGTGTCAGGTGCTGCTCATCTGGCAGCGCACGTTATGCCGAACGGCCGTTCGATCGTCCTTGAGTTCCCCCACGACCGGCACGGCGGGCTATACCGGGCTTGAGGGCGAGACCGATGTACACGGCTGGGAGTTGGTCAATGGCATGGTACTCTCGACGCTCCTCGGCGTCGGCACCGAGTTCACCTTCGGCGAGGAGGAGGGCGATCCCTCCATTCGCATATCGGGAGGCTATGGCTGGTGGTCGACATGGCTATATTTCCGGTTGTTTTCAATGAATCTCCGGAATGAATTGAAGTTTCTTTGGAATATTGGGTTTTGTTATTTGTGGTTTTATTGAAATTCTCCGGATCGTCGCCTACATGATCGTCCGCTCCGTGGCCATCCGAGCGCGGACCTGACTTGACCTCGGGCGTCCGCACGGCTCGTGCTCCGGCGCCACCTGTGTTGGAGAGACCCATGCGTGAGACGAAGATCCTGACCGCCGATCTGGCGGACCTGCTCTATGGCGGTGCCGACGGTGAGCGCCAGAGCGGCCTCCCCAATCCCCTCGATCCTTCCGCCGGCTTTGGCGGCTGCGCTCGCCCGGGTCATGTCGTCGGCACCCGCTGCAAGGCTGCATCCGATGGCAGTTCCTCCAATAATCGCATCGATCCCGACGAAAAGATGCGCGGCCTTGGGGAGCAGCATGGCACTGACGAGAATGATGATATCTTGGGGCGCTTCGGCGATGACGCCATCTGGGGCAATGGCGGCGAGGACAAACTGGACGGTGGCGTTGGTGACGACACATTGTATGGCGGCACTGGCAACGATCGTTTGAATGGAGGCAGTGGCCATGACGTGTTGTTTGGCGAAGCTGACGACGACAGGCTGTTGGGTGGCGAAGGCAGAGATGAGCTGTATGGCGGCGATGGCGACGACGTGCTCTACGCCGACTATGACGGCGGCGCTGTCAGTGATGACGCCGATCTCCTCTCCGGCGGCGACGGCAGTGATGAGCTGCACGGCAGTTACGGCGACAATGAACTCTATGGCGATGGCGGCGATGATGTGATCGAGGGCCTCGACGGGAACGATCACGGTGAGGGTGGCACGGGCAACGACAAGCTCTATGGCGGCAACGGCGATGACCAGCTCTTCGGCGACAATGGCCAGGACGAGTTGGATGGCGGCGACGGAGCCGATCGGTTGGAGGGCGGCAATGGCGACGACGTGCTCATCGGCGGCGCGGGGGCCGACCTGCTCGATGGCGGGTCGGATGTGGACACGGTGTCCTATGCGGGCAGCAACGCCGGCGTGACGGTTGATCTCCTGGGAGGGCAGTGCTCCGGCGGCTGGGCCGAGGGCGATGTGCTGATCGGGATCGAGAATGTGGTCGGCTCGAAGTATGACGACATCTTCTTCGCCAGCAGTGCGGCGAACCGGTTCGACGGTGGGGAAGGCTGGGATCAGGTTGACTACAGCTTGAGCAGCTCGGGCGTGACGGTTGATCTCCTGGGAGGGCAGTGCTCCGGCGGCTGGGCCGATTTCGATGTGCTGATCGGGATCGAGTGCGTGATCGGCTCGACCTATGATGACGTCTTCATCGCCAGCAGCGCGGTGACCCGGTTCGAGGGCGGGGAGGGCGCGGATACGGTGTCCTATGCCCATAGCACCGGCGGGGTGCAGGTGGATCTGGGGCGGTACAACCTCGGCTACGGCGGCTGGGCCGAGGGCGATGTGCTGATCGGGATCGAGAATGTGATCGGCTCGAAGTACGACGACGTCTTCATCGCCGGCAGCGCGGCGAACCGGTTCGAGGGCGGGGAGGGCGTGGACCGGGTCGACTACAGCTTGAGCGGCGCCGGGGTGACGGTCGATCTCGGGAGCGGCCGGTGCTCCGGCGGCTGGGCCGAGGGCGATGCGCTGGAGGGGATCGAGACGGTGTACGGCTCGGCCTATGCGGACCGGCTCACCGGTGACGGGGCGGCGAACATGCTGTGGGGCGACGAGGGGGCAGACCAGCTGGCGGGCGGCGGTGGCGATGACGCGCTCACGGGCGGAGCGGGTCAGGACGTGCTCTCCGGTGGCGCCGGGGCGGACTGCTTCACCTATGAGCTGGTGAGCGACAGCGCGGCCGGAAGCGGCGACCGGATCGTGGACTTCAGCCAGGAGGAGGGGGACAAGATCGACCTGCACTCGTTCGCGCTTGATCCCGGCAACGGCCAGAACGATGAGCTCAGCTTCATCGACAGGGGGGAGTTCAGCAACACCGCAGGGGAACTGCGCTACGAGCACCGGGGTGGCGACACCGTGATCCAGCTCGACGCCGATGGCAACGGCCAGGCCGATTTCGAGATCGTGCTCGCCGGCACATTCGAGCTTACGGCGGATGACTTCGTGCTCTGAGCCGAGAGTGGGGCCGGCCGCCGCCGGCCCCGGACCTTGTCAGCGTGCGGTGCTACCTGCCGACGTCGTTGAGGCCCACGCGATCACGCAGTCTCCGATGTCGAGATCCAGACAGATCCAGCGTCGGCCAGAGCGGCTCCTCGTCGGAAGTCGAGCCCCGCTCGTCCCCGGCCTCTCGGCTGCCCCTGTGCCCTTCAGATCTGACGGGCCTGGCGGCGGGCTTGGCTGTCGGAAAGCATAGATATAGAGTGGATCAGGTATATCGTTTGGTCATTAAGGTATAAAGGAAATGCATATGCATTTATGAATTACTATAGTCAAATATTTTTTTGGTGATTTTTGGGCGATAAGTGATATCAGCGGCACATCGACTTTGATGAATGGAGACGATGGGGCGATGGCCGGCAAGGGCTTGGACTACGACTACATCATTGTCGGCGCAGGGTCTGCAGGATGCGTCCTGGCCAACCGCCCGTCCGAGGACGGCAAGTCCTCCGTCTTGGTCCTCGAAGCAGGTCCGGCCGATAAGAGCCTGATGATCCATATGCCGGCGGCGGTCTATCGTGTCTGGAGTGATCCCAAGCTCAATTGGAATTATCAGAGCGAAGTCGAACGGGAGATGGCGAACCGCGCAATCCCGGTTCCTCAGGGCCGAGTGCTCGGAGGCAGTTCATCCATCAATTCTATGGTCTATCTCAGAGGGCATCCGACCGACTACGACCGCTGGGCGTTGGAACACGGTCTGCCGAGCTGGGATTACGCTCACTGTCTGCCGTACTTCCGGAAGTCCGAGCGGAGCGAGCGCGGCGAGAACGCCTGGCGCGGCGGATCTGGCCCGCTTGGGGTAAGCATCGGCAAGACGCCGAATGTTCTCTATGACGCATTCGTCGCGGCCGGCGCTGAGGCAGGAGTTGGCAGTTCGGACGACCTCAATGGATTTCGACCTGAAGGGCTGGCACGTTACGACAGTACGAAGTGGAACGGCCGCCGTTGCTCAGCCGCGGTCGCATATCTGCACCCCGTTGCGCACAGGGCCAATCTCCACATCATGACCGGCTCCCATGTCGAAAGGCTGATTCTAGAGGGGAACCGTGCCGTTGGCGTGGTCTTCCAAACGGACGGTGGCCCAACGACAATCCAGGCTTGCCAAGAAGTCATACTCTCGGGAGGCGCTATCAACTCGCCTCACCTCCTGATGGTATCGGGGATCGGGCCTGCAGACGTACTCAAGCGAGCGAATATTTCGGTGAAGCACGAGCTTCCGGGAATGGGTCAGAATCTGCAGGACCATATCGACTTCATGATGCAATGGCACTGCACCAAGCCCGTGTCGATCAACCATCTCGCCAATCCCCTGGTGAAGGCTGCGGTGGGAGCTCAGTGGTTGCTTACACAGGGTGGGCCGGTATCGTCCAACATTTGGGAAGCCGGAGGTGTCGTTCGGACCGAATCGGGATTGGTCGCCCCCAATATCCAATACCACTTCTGCCCTGTTTGTATTGACCACATCGGGTCGGAAATCAAACTCAAGCAAGGTTTCCAAATCAATGTAAGCCAGCTTCGTCAGGATTCCAGAGGACATCTGGAGCCGGTGGATGGGAATTCACGAACTCCACCTCGGATATTCTTCAACTTCCTTGCCAATGAACACGATCGCAAGGAGCTGGTTGAAGGCCTCAAGCTGACGCGTCACATCGTCAATCAGCCAGCGTTCAACGAATACCGAGGGGTGGAGCTTAAGCCCGGGCCGGATGTGAAGACGGAAATCCAGATGTTGGAGTATGTCCGGCGGAACGCCGCAACGGAGTTTCACCCAAGTTGCACGTGCCGGATGGGCTGTGACAAGATGGCCGTCGTTGACGAGACTCTCAAGGTCCGTGGAATAGAGAGTCTGCGCGTTGTAGACGCCTCGGTCATGCCGAATGTGATCAGCGCCAATCTGAATGCGACAGTCATGATGATCGCTGAGAAAGCTGCGGATGCCGTTCGCAACGTGGCGCCATTGCATCCGCAGCGGCCACGCTTCTTCTTCGATCAAGATTAAATCGAGCAAACATGAGATTTGTCGCGAACCGCCCACGCGACCTCTGGAGAATTCATGTTTCCAACACTACGGGGCGACAGACTCTACTACTGCGTCACAAGAGTGGAGGAATGTTCCTGGTCCAGCCTGGAGCGTTGCAGCAAGGACATCGGTGGAGGGTTCTGACGAGGGCGACGGTGAGGCGTCGGCGCAAGGTCGCGATCGAGTTGGGGATGTGCCGTTCGGGTCGGATCGGCGGCGCCTCTGGGTCGGTAACCATCGGGAACGGCAAGCGGCGGGAGTTTCGGGGCGGGACCTGGTCCTGAGGGGGGAATCGTCTCTCGCTCGGAGATCAGGAAGCCGTAGGCGGCGATGCAAAGCGTGGCGTGATGATGGAAGCCGCACCAACCTCGCCCTTCGTAATGTCCGAGCCCGAGTTCCTGCGATAGCCCCGCTCGATCCGCCAGCGCAGCTCGGTGAGATCGACCAGGTCGGCGAAGGGGATGTCTTGGGGCAGGGTCGAGAGCCAATACTTGGTCGGCTCCACCTCGTCTTCGGGCCATTCGACCAGCAGCCATTCCTCCGGGCGCGGCGCCTTGAGGCGCTCGTCGCGATGGGCGGCGCGCACCCGCACCCTGGCATAGCGTGACGTGAGCCAGTCGGCCGAGCCTTCGCGCCAGGTGATGGTCTCCCAGGCCGCGGCCGGCAGGCTGAGCGCCAGGGCCTTGACCTGGACCGGCTGATGCTCGGCGTCACGCCGCACCCGGCTGGTCGGGCGGCCCCGTCCGGTCCACGGCTTCGGCGGCAACGGCCCCTGACCCTGGGCCAGACCGTGGTGTTCGGCAGGATGCCTGCGGCGTAGCGAAGGCCAAGCGCCGTGATCTCGGTGCGCAGGCTCGTGTCGGCGCCGTAGCCTGCGTCCATCAGCACCACGCCGCGCGGAAGATCCGCCTCGCAGGCCGCCCGGATCTGCGCCAGCGCGATCGCGGGCTTGGTCGCAAACGCAAGGTTCCGCGGCACCCCAGCCTTGTCGCGCCGGACCGGGTCGGCCGCCCAGTCCTCCGGCAGATAGAGCCGCCAGGCCACAGGCAGGCTGGCGCTGTGGTTGGCCAGCGACACTGTCACCGCGACTTGGCAATTGTCCTGCTTGCCGAGTTGGCCGCAGTACTGGCGTGTCACCCCGACCGAATGCCGACCCTTCTTGGGAAACCCCGTGTCGTCGATGATCCAGGCCTCGATCGGCCCGTGCCGCTCGATCGAGGGCAAGACCAAGTCGCGGACCTTGGCCAGAAGCCTCTCGTCCGACCACGGTGCCTGACCCACGAAATGCAGCAGCGACTGGTGCTGCGCCGGCACCCGCGCCGGCGCCGTCACCGCCGCCAGCGGCTCCACACTCTTGCGCTCCGCCGGCATCAAGAGCCCCAGGCAGTAGTCCCGCAGCGGCCCCACACGATCCGCGTGACCGATCTCTCCCGACAACGCCGCGATATAGCCCGCAAACCGCGCTTCACTCCCCTTGCTCGCCGGCATCTCCATTACCCTTCAACTCGCTGCACACCTCCTCATAATCTACAGCCCCTGGTACTCTCACATCCTCTATCAACCATATCCTGTGACTTTCTGACTCAGTAAGATTAGGTATGCTTTCTATGCCCAGGGGCCGGAGGCTAGGCCGCCATTCGAGACGTGCGGCTCTCAACGAGCCGCAAGAATCGTTGGTTGCGTGTCCCCGCAACCAAATCAAAACATGTCCAAGCCGCCCCCAAAGGGCGGCTTTTCGCGTTCAAGGCTAGAGCCTTCCACGATGGCGCACCTGCGTCCCGGTCGCGCGATCAAACCAGCGTAGGCGCAAATCACGTCATTGAAGCGGTCAACGAACTTGACCTCTTGCGGTCTATCCGGGCTCGCCGTTGCGAACGAGATCCGAACCCTTCTCGGCGATCACAATGGTCGGCGCATTGATATTGTCACTGGTCTAGGCGGGCATGAACGCTGCAACGCGTTCCGCCGTCGCCTGCCACAGCGCCTTTTGTGCTTGCGGGTCTGCGCCCGGCGCTACGGGGATGAGCGGCCGCGTATCATTGACGGAAAAATAGCCGCCCGTCACGCCGGCGAAGTTGGGATCGCTGGCCAGGCGGACGATGATGCCCGCGCCGCGCTCTGGGTTGCCAATCTTGAACCAGGTCAGCAGCTTCTCGAGCGGCGTTGCGAACCACAGTTCGCGCCCGAGCCCCGTCACGTTGAATCCGGGACAGAGGCAGTTGACCGCCACGCCGGTCCCCACCAGCCCGCGCGCCAGTTCCATCGAGAACATGATATTCATCAATTTGGTCCGACCGTAGATCGCCGAGGAGCCTCGCGCGGAGAACGGGCGTTTGTCGGTGAGCGCGGCGAGCGGATCAAATCCGGCACCTTGCCGCGAGGCTTCCGATGCAACCGTGATGATGCGCGACGGCGCCGAGCTGATCACGGTCTCCCGCAGAATGTTCGTCAGTAGCCACGGCGCCAGGTAATTGACCGCAACCATCTCGGAATAGCTGTCCCCAGTGACGCGTGGTTTAAAGGCATGAAGTCCAGCGTTGTTGATCAGCACGTCGATCCGCGGATGGTGCGCGACGATCTCGCATCCGAGGGCCGCGACGGACGCCAGATCGGTAAAGTCACCATAGTGTACGTCAACTCGTGTGCCCGGCGAGGCAGCCTCGATCATGGCCACCGTTGCATCGGCCCTGGCTTGGCTGCGCGCGGTGAGCACCAGATGTGCTCCCTGCCGGGCGAGCGCGATCGCAGCGTATCGGCCAATGCCGCTGGTTGCTCCGGTTATGACGATTGTCGGAACTGTCGACGACATGGCTGCTCCTTCCAATAATGGATATATATATCCATTATATGGATAGTGGATTTTTATCAACTAATGCGGCATTGAGTCGGAGAGGCGGAGCGTCAGGCGATGGGATGATGGCTTTGAACACCAGCGAAATTCCACAGAATGATGGACGGCGAGCACAGTGCATCCGCGCGCTCGGCGCTGCGTTGAACGCGCTGGTGAGCCAGTCCCGGGCCTTGACGGCGGAGGCTGCGGCCACGTTTCATACGGAACTACAGCCGGCCGCTTTCCATATCGCCCTTTGGCTAAATGCCTTCGGCCCGGCCAAACCCAGCGCCGTGGCCCAGGCCGTCGGCATGGACCGCAGCGCGACGAGCCGCCTCATCCGCGAGCTTGTGCGCTTAGGGCTGATCGCGACGTCAACCGATCCCTTGGATCGGCGGAGTATCGTCCTGTCGTTGACCGCCGACGGTCGTCAGCGGCTGCAGGCCGCGATGCAGACCAAGGGCGCCGCGTTCCAGCAGCGGCTCGCATCCTGGAGCGAGGAAGATCTGGAACTGTGTACAGATCTGCTGCGAAGGCTGCTCGACATGCCGGTAAACAAGGACGTCGAGCCGTCCTGATCCCATGAACCAATAGCCCGGCAAGGAAGGAATTGGCGATATGGATGACGCAACGCTCAGCGCGTATGACCGGGATGCAAAAGACTTTGCTGATGATTGGGAATCACAGCCGCCCCCTATCGACTTGCATGCCGTGGTCCGGCAATTCTTTGTCCCCGGTCCAACGGCAGATGTCGGTTGCGGCAGTGGGCGTGACGCCGGCTGGCTCAATGCCAACGGTTATCCGACGGAAGGTTTTGATGCGTCGAAAGGACTTTTGGCCGAAGCACGAAGGCGGCATCCGCAAGTCCATTTCAGCACGGCCATCCTTCCGGGCCTCGACGGCATTGCGGAAGGCCGCTTTACGAACGTCCTCTGCGAGACCGTCATCATGCACCTCGAGCCTGAAGCGGTCAGGCCAGCGGTCGAGCGGCTTCTGGCTATCCTTGTGCCCGGCGGCATCCTCTATCTGAGCTGGCGGGTGACCGAAGGCGCCGACAGGCGGGACGAGCACGGACGTCTCTATGCGGCCTTCGATCCGGGACGAGTTCTAAATGCCCTGACGGCAACGGAGGTGTTGCTGGACGAGCAAGTTGGCAGCGTGTCATCTGGCAAGCTGATCAGGCGCATTGTGGTAAGAAAGCGAAGTACCGGAAACTGAAGCGCACTCCCAAAATTCGCTCACCGTTGCCCCATAGTAGCCGCTCTCATGCTTGCGCCCGGCAGCAGAACAGCTCGGTCGCCAGTTCTGGAACGGATCTTTCGACCAATCGCAAGAATCGGGTGTTGCGAGCCCCCGCAACCAACGATTCTTGCGATACAAGCGAAGGCGCTCCGGAAGGGGCGCCTTTCGCATTTTGGTCTCCATTTCGCCGGGATCGGGTGTTGCGTGTCCCCGATTTAAACCTGCGAGAGCGGCCCGCTGAAAGCGCGAGCATGGTTTGGAGAGCAACCACCGGCAGCGCGGAATAGCAGTGTTTCGCACCGATGAGAATCGCCGGCGGTGATCCCCGTCGCCAGCGGGCGCGATCATAGGGCTATGGCGAAGACGTAGTTCTCATCTTCATCCACCATGGCACGCCAAGCGATTTCAACGACAAAGCCTCGCCTCGTGCGGGGCTTTGTCGTTTTCGGCGTCAGGTCGGCCTGCCCGGTCTACCCCGGATGGCAACGCGGATCATAGCTCCGCTCCTCCTTGATCCGGCCGTCGCGGCCCTGGACGACGACCTGGGCGTCCTGCCCACCGGCCGAAGCCTCCCGCGTGAATTCATGAGCGCCCCTCATAGGCTCATGCCGGTTCGGACACCTAATCGCCGCCGCCGAACTCCCCAGATCGGGGATGGGTCGACGAAGGTCGGGCCGGCGGGAGCGGAACTCTTGCCGGCAACAGGGCATTGGCCCCGATGCAGGGTCGCGGCGATCCGCAGCGCGGGGGCGTGTCGCGCCCTGACAGGCCAACGCGCCTCGGCCGCAACACGCGGCCCGACGGCTGAATCGCCCAATGTGCCAGCAACCGCCAGCGAAGATTGGGACACCATGCAAACTCTCGGCGAACTCGCGATAACCCGGCGCGGCCTGATGATCGGTACCGCCGCCTCCGTGGCGATGACGACGGCGCCGTCGATCGCCGATGCCGAAGCCGTCGCCGCCGGAGCACCCGTCATGTCCAAGCTGTCCTGCACCGTGAACGGCGAAGCCCGCGACCTCGATCTCGACACGCGGACGACGCTGCTCGACGCGCTGCGCGAGCACCTGCATCTCACCGGCACCAAGAAGGGCTGCGACCACGGCCAGTGCGGCGCCTGCACCGTCATCGTCGAAGGGCGGCGGGTCAATTCCTGCCTGACGCTGGCCGTCATGCATGACGGCGACAGCATCACCACGATCGAGGGGCTGGGCCGGCCGGACAGCCTGCACCGGATGCAGGCCGCCTTCGTCAAGCATGACGGCTATCAGTGCGGCTACTGTACGCCCGGGCAGATCTGCTCGGCCGTGGCGGTGCTGGACGAGATCGCGGCCGGCATCCCGAGCCATGTCACCGCCGATCTCACCGCCCGGCCGCGCCTGACCGAGGCTGAGCTGCGCGAGCGGATGAGCGGCAACATCTGCCGCTGCGGCGCCTATTCCAACATCGTCGAGGCGATCACCGAGGTCGCGGGGAGGGAGGCATGAGATCCTTCACCTATGAGCGGGCGCGCTCGCCCGCCGATGCCGCCGAGGCCGCGTCCCGCACCGCTGGCGCCAGGTTCATCGCCGGCGGCACCAACCTGCTCGACCTGATGAAGCTGGAGATCGAGACGCCGGCGCATCTGGTCGACGTCAACGGCCTGGCGCTCGACAAGATCGAGCCGACCCCGGAGGGCGGCCTGCGCATCGGCGCGCTGGTGCGCAACACCGATCTTGCCGCGGACGAACGCGTGCGGCGCGACTACAGTCTGCTGTCGCGCGCGCTGCTCGCCGGCGCCTCCGGCCAGCTGCGCAACAAGGCGACGACCGCGGGCAACCTGCTGCAGCGCACGCGCTGCCCCTATTTCTACGACACCAGCCAGCCCTGCAACAAACGCCAGCCCGGCAGTGGCTGCGCCGCGATCGGCGGGTTCAGCCGTCCGCTTGCGGTGGTGGGCGTGAGCGACGCCTGCATCGCGACCCACCCCAGCGACATGGCGGTGGCGATGCGGGCGCTCGACGCGACGGTCGAGACCGTCAAGGCCGACGGCGCGACGCGCAGCATCCCGATCGCCGAGTTCCATCGCCTGCCTGGCGACACGCCGCATGTCGAGACGGCGCTCGAGCCCGGGGAGCTGATCACGACGGTCACGCTGCCCAGGCCGGTCGGCGGAGCGCAGATCTATCACAAGGTGCGCGACCGGGCGTCCTATGCTTTCGCGCTGGTCTCGGTCGGCGCGATCGTGCAGCGCGACGGCAGCGGGCGCGTCGCCCTCGGCGGGGTGGCGCACAAGCCGTGGCGGGTCGAGGCTGCCGAGGCCGAGTTGCCGCGCGGCGCCAAGGCGGTCGCGGAACAACTGCTGGCCGGCGCCAAGCCGACCCCCGAGAACGCGTTCAAGCTGCCGCTGGTCGAGCGCACGCTCGCCGCGGTGCTGGCCGAAGCGAGGGCCTGAGCCATGAAGTTCGACACCCCCGCCACCACCAACCCGATCGACCGGCTCACGATCATCGGCCGGCCGACCGACCGCATCGACGGCCCGATGAAGACCACGGGCACCGCGCCCTATGCCTATGAGCGGCACGACGCCGTGCCGAACCCGGCCTATGGCACCGTGGTCGGCGCGGCCATCGCCAAGGGCCGGATCGCCGCGATCGATCTGGGCGAGGCCAAGGCTGCGCCCGGCGTGCTTGCCATCGTCACCGCGGAGAACGCCGGCGCGCTCGACAAGGGCAGCTTCAACACCGCCAGGCTGCTCGGCGGCCCCGAGATCGAGCACTATCACCAGGCGATCGCGGTGGTCGTTGCCGAGACCTTCGAGCAGGCGCGCGCCGCGGCGCAGCTGGTCCGCGTCGACTATGTCCGGGCCGAGGGCGCGTTCGACCTCGCGGCGGTGAAGGATTCGGCGAAGCCCGCCCCCGGCTTCGGCGGCCCGGCCGACACCGCCGTCGGCGACTTTGCCGGCGCCTTCGCCACGGCTCCGGTCCAGCTCGACGCCACCTACACCACGCCCGACCAGGGCCATGCGATGATGGAGCCGCACGCCTCGATCGCCGCATGGGACGGGGACAAGCTCACGCTCTGGACCTCGAACCAGATGATCGATTGGGGGACGGGGGATGTGGCGAAGACGCTCGGCATCCCCAAGCAGAATGTCCGCCTGATCTCACCCTTCATCGGCGGCGGCTTCGGCGGCAAGCTGTTCGTGCGGTCCGATGCGCTGCTGGCCGCCCTCGGCTCGCGCGCCGCCGGGCGGCCGGTGAAGGTGACGCTGACGCGGCCCCTGATGTTCAACAACACCACGCATCGTCCGGCGACGATCCAGCGCATCCGCATCGGTGCCGCCCCGGACGGCAGGATCACCGCGATCGGTCACGAGAGCTGGTCCGGCGACCTTCCGGGCGGCGGCCCGGAGGCCGCGGTCTACCAGACGCGGCTGCTCTATGCCGGCGCCAACCGGATGACCGCGACAAGGCTCGCGGTGCTCGACCTGCCCGAGGGCAATGCGATGCGCGCGCCAGGTGAGGCGCCGGGCCTGATGGCGCTGGAGATTGCAGTCGACGAGATGGCGGAGAAGCTCGGCCTCGATCCGGTCGAGTTCCGCATCCGCAACGACACCCAGGTCGATCCCGAGAACCCGGAGCGGCCGTTCTCGCAGCGTCGCCTCGTCGAATGTCTGCGCATCGGCGCCGATCGCTTCGGCTGGAGCAAGCGCAACGCGCGGCCCGGCCAGCTTCGGGACGGCCGCTGGCTGGTCGGCATGGGCGTCGCCGCCGCGCTCCGCAACAACCTGCTGACGACATCGGCGGCACGGGTCCGGCTCGACCGTCGCGGCGACGTGACGGTCGAGACCGACATGACCGACATCGGCACCGGCAGCTACACCATCATCGCCCAGACCGCGGCCGAGATGATGGGCGTGCCGCTCGACAAGGTGGTGGTGCGCCTGGGCGATTCCACCTTCCCGGTCTCCTGCGGCTCGGGCGGGCAATGGGGGGCCAACAACTCGACCTCCGGCGTCTATGCCGCCTGCATGAAGCTGCGCGAGGCGGTGGCGCAAAAGCTGGGCTTCAACGCCGCCGACGCGGTCTTCGCCGATGGCGCGGTCCGCGCCGGCAACCGCAGCGTGCCGCTGGCCCAGGCGGCGGGCGAGGGGGGCCTCGTCGCCGAGGACGCCATCGAATATGGCGACCTCGGCAAGACGCACCAGCAATCGACCTTCGGCGCGCATTTCGTCGAGGCAGCGGTGGACGCCGCCACCGGCGAGATCCGGGTGCGGCGCATGCTCGCGGTCTGCGCCGCCGGCCGCATCCTCAATCCGAAGTCGGCGCGCAGCCAGGTGATCGGCGCGATGACGATGGGCGTCGGCGCGGCGCTGATGGAGGAACTCGCGGTCGACAAGCGCCGCGGCTTCTTCGTCAACCACGACCTGGCGGGATATGAGGTGCCGGTCCATGCCGACATCCCGCACCAGGAGGTGATCTTCCTCGACGAGACCGATCCGATGTCGTCGCCGATGAAGGCCAAGGGCGTCGGCGAGCTCGGCATCTGCGGCGTGGCCGCGGCGGTGGCCAACGCCATCCACAACGCCACCGGCGTGCGGGTGCGGGACTATCCGATCACGCTCGACAAGCTGCTGGACCGGCTGCCCGAAGTGGGATGATCGCTGGCATCGTGGAATAAAGCACCGTCCGGATTCGTCTCAGGATCGGCGCTCTACTTCCCTGAGCGGCCAGCCCGACCCGGGGCCTATCCCCCACCACGCCCCGGGTCGGGCCTTTTCCGCCAAGAGGAGAACCCTAGGGTTGACCACCCAGGCAGGGTCCGATTATTATCTCAGATAATACGTATTATCAAGAGACGAACGATGCCGACAGGGGGCGCAAGGCTGACGCAGCGGGACATCGCGCGGCTGGCGGGGGTCAGCCAGGCGACCGTGTCGCTGGTGCTCAACCGGCGCGGCGACAGTTCGGCCCGGATTCCGCAGGAGACCCGGGAGCGGGTGCTGGAGGTGATCCGCGCCACCGGCTATGTCGCCGATCCGGCGGCGCAGAAGCTGGTCGGGCGGCGCAACCAGCTGCTCGGCGTCTTCACCTACGAGCCGGTGTTCCCGACCGGACAGGCCGATTTCTACACGCCCTTCCTGCTGGGCATCGAAGGGGCGGCGGAGCGGTTCGGCTACGATCTGCTGCTGTTCACCAGCGCGCCGGTGACCGACGGGCGCCGCCGCATCTTCCATGAGAACAACCGGCTGCGCCTGGCCGATGGCTGCATCCTGCTGGGCCGGACGCTGGATCGGGACGAGCTGGCCCGGCTGGTGGCCGGCCGCTACCCCTTCGTCGCCATCGGCCGCCGCGACGATGCCGGCGGGCCGGTGCCCTATGTCGGCGCCGACTACGCCGCCGCCACCGCGGCGCTGGTGCGGCGCGCCGTGGCGCTCGGTCATCGCCGCCTGGCCTTCCTCGGCCCGGGCGGCGGCGCCGAATCCTCCGACGACCGCTGGGCCGGATTCCGTGCCGCGGTCGACGCCGCGGGGGTGGAGGGACTCCACGAGCCCGCCCAGGACCGCGACCCCGGCGAGCTCGTCGACGGGCTGCTGCGCGCCGGCGCGACCGTGGCGCTGGTCGAGGACCAGGCCGACGCCGTGGCGCTGGAGCGCGCGGCGCGCGACCGCGGCGTGGCGGTGCCGGACGACCTGTCGCTGATCGCGCTGGGCAACCCGACCCGGCCGGTCGCCACCGACATCGCCTTCACCTGCTTCCGCATCCCGCGCGAGGAGATGGGGCGGCAGGCGGTCGAGATCCTGACCCTGGTGATGGGCGGGGACGAGGCGGGGCGGCAGCGGCTGCTGCCCTGCGAGCTGGCCGAGGGGCAGACCCTCGGCCCGGTGCCGGACAAGCGGAAGGGACGACGGAATTGACCCGGGAATTCGATGCGGATGTGCTGGTGGTGGGGGGTGGCCTGGGCGGCGTCGCGGCGTCGCTGGCGGCGCTCAAATCCGGCCGGTCGGTGATCCTGACCGAGGAGTACGACTGGCTCGGCGGCCAGCTGACCAGCCAGGCGGTGCCGCCGGACGAGCATTCCTGGGTCGAGCGCTTCGGCGTCACCGCCAGCTACCGGGCCCTGCGCGACGGCATCCGCGAGCATTACCGCCGGCACTATCCGCTGACCGAGGGCGCCCGGGCCTGGCGCGACCTCAATCCCGGCGCCGGCTGGGTCAGCCGGCTGTGCCATGAGCCGCGGGTTGGCCTGGCGGTGATCGAGGCGATGCTGGCGCCCTGGCGCGGCTCCGGCCGCCTGCGCGTGCTGCAGCCCTACCGGCCGGTGGCCGCCGATGTCGACGGCGACCGGGTGTGCGCCATCCGCCTGGCCCATCGCGACGGCGGGCCGGACATCGTCGCCACCGGCCGCTACGTGCTGGACGCGACCGAGACCGGCGCCCTCCTGCCGCTGACCGGCACCGAATACGTCACCGGCTTCGAATCCCGGGCCGAGACCGGGGAGCCGAGCGCGCCGGGGATCGCCCAACCGCTGAACATGCAGGCGGTGTCGATCTGCTTCGCCCTCGACCATGTCGACGGCAACCACGTCATCGACCGGCCGGCGAACTATGCCTTCTGGCGCGACTACCGGCCGGAGTTCTGGGGCGGGCCGCTGCTCGGCTGGCGGTCGCCGCATCCGCGCACGCTGGAGATCGTCGAGCGCAGCTTCACCCCGAACCCGGACGACGACCCGCTGGCGGTGAACGCCGACCAGCGGCTGAACCCGGGCGACGGCAACCTCTGGACCTTCCGGCGCATCGCCGCCCGCCGCAACTTCACCGACGGCACCTATGCCAGCGACATCACCCTCGTGAACTGGCCGATGATCGACTATTTCGAGGGGCCGGTGTTCGAGGTGCCGGAGGGAGAGGCACAGCGCCACCTGGCCGGGGCCGAGGAGCTGTCGCGCTGCGTGCTGTACTGGCTGCAGACCGAGGCGCCGCGGCCGGACGGCGGCGCCGGCTTCCCGGGCCTCAGGCTGCGCAGCGACGTCACCGGCACCATCGACGGCCTGGCCCAGGCGCCCTATATCCGCGAATCCCGCCGCATCCGGGCCGAGACCACGGTGGTCGAGCAGCATCTGTCGCTGGCGGTGCGCGGCAGCTTCGGCGCGATGCGCTATCCCGACAGCGTCGGCGTCGGCATGTACCGGATCGACCTGCACCCGTCGACCGGCGGCGACAACTACATCGATGTCGGCTGCTGCCCGTTCGAGATCCCGCTCGGCGCCCTGCTGCCGCGGCGGATTGAGAACCTGCTGCCGGCCGGCAAGGCGATCGGCACAACCCACATCACCAATGGCTGCTACCGGCTGCACCCGGTGGAATGGAACATCGGCGAGGTGGCGGGCCATCTCGCCGCCTGGTGCCTGCAGCACGACCTGTCGCCGCGCGCGGTGCGGGCCCGGCCGGACCGGCTGGCCGCCTTCCAGGCCAGGCTGGAAGGGCAGGGGGTCGAGCTGCGCTGGCCGGAGGTCGCGGGCTACTGACCGGCAGTGCCGGAATCAACGGATAAAACAAGGGGAGGACGCCATGACGCTCGGACGCCGCATCTTCGCCACTGCCGCGGCCGGCCTGCTGGCCGCGGCAGCCCTTGGGGGCCCGGCCCACGCGGAGGGCATCGCCCTCAGGATGACGGTCTGGACTGGCAACAAGGCCCATCTGCAGCTGCTGGATGACATCGCCACGGCGTACAGGAAGGACCATCCGGAGGTGGCGTCGATCACCTTCGAGACGCTGCCCTTCGACGGCTACACCACGGCGCTGACCACGCAGATCGCCGGCGGCAACGCGCCGGACCTGGCCTGGATCTTCGAGAATTCGGCGCCGGACTTCGTCTCCTCCGGCGTGCTGCTGCCGCTGCAGGACATCCTGCGGGCGACGCCGGGCTACGGCTATGACGACCTGCTGCCCAGCGCCACCGCGCTGTGGCGCCGCGACGAGGTGCTCTACGCCTATCCGTTCTCGACCTCGCCCTTCGGCGTCTTCGTCAATCTCGACCTCATGAAGCAGGCCGGGGTGACGGCGCCGGCGGAGCGGATCGCGGCGGGGAATTGGAGCTGGGACAACGCCGTCGCCGACGCCGCCGCGGTCCATGCCAAGACCGGCAAGGCCGGGCTGGTGGTGCGCGACTTCGACTACAAGCTGTGGGACAACCTCGCCACCATCTGGAACGGCTGGGGCGCCGCGCCCTGGAGCGCCGACGGCAAGGCCTGCGGCTTCGACCAGCCGCAGATGGCCGAGGCGATGCGCTTCCTGCACAAGGCGGTGTTCACCGACCAGGCGATGCCGGGGCCCGGCGCGCCGGCCGATTTCTTCGCCGGCGACGCGGCCATGACCATCACCCAGATCAGCCGGGCGGCCCTCCTGAAGGACGGCACCTTCGCCTGGGATTTGGTGCCGCTGCCGAAAGGGCCGGCCGGCGAATACGCAGTGATCGGCCAGGCCGGCATCGGCGTGTTCAAGGCCAGGCCGAACGCGCAGGCGGCCGCGTCCTTCCTGGCCTTCCTGAGCAATCCGGAGAACTCGGCCAAGCTGGCCCAGTTCTTCCCGCCGCCGCGCAAGAGCCAGCTCGTCGTCGACCTCCTGGCCAAGGCCAACCCGATGCTGAAGCCGGGACAGATCGAGGCGGTGGTGGTGCGCGGCATCGAGATCGGGGCGGTGAAGCCCAGCCACACCGGCAACGCCCAGATCGCCCAGGTGGTGCGGGCCGGGCTGGACGCGCTGTGGCAGCCCGACGCCGATGTCGACGCGGCGCTGCAGGCGGTGTGCGGCCGGATCCGGTCGCTGCTGGCGCGCTGACGGTGCCGGCGCAGACCACCACGATGGCGGCCCATGCCGCGGCCGCCCCCCGGGCGCCGTTCTGGACGATGCGGCGCCGCGACGCCCTGGCCGGCTATCTCTTCGTCGCGCCGCAGCTGGCCGGGGTCGCCCTGTTCGTGCTGATGCCGCTGGCGCTGGTGGCCTGGTACAGCCTGCATGAATGGAACGTGCTGGCCGGCAGCTTCGACTATGTCGGCGACGGCAACTACCGGCTGCTGCTGCAGGATCCGGAGCTGCCGGGCGTGCTCGGCGCCACCGCCCTGTTCTCGATCGGCCTGGTGGTGCTGAACCTCAGCCTGGCGCTGCTGCTGGCGGTGCTGCTGAACCAGCGGCTGCGGGGGATGACGGTGTTCCGGGCGCTGTTCTTCTCGCCGGTCGTGGTGTCGCTGGTGGCCTGGACCATCGTCTGGGGCTTCCTGCTGCAGAAGGACGGCGGCATCAACGGCATCCTGGCGGTGCTCGGCGTCACCGGCCCGAACTGGCTGCGCGGCGAGACCAGCGCGATGCTGTCGGTGATCGTGGTCCAGGTGTTCAAGAATGTCGGGCTGAACATGGTGCTGTTCCTGGCCGCGCTGCAGACCGTGCCGCGCGACCTGTACGAGGCGGCGCGGATCGAGGGCGCCGGCCGCTTCGCCCAGTTCCGCCGCATCACCCTGCCGCTGATCAGCCCGACCATCCTGCTGACCTCGATCATCACCATCGTCGGCTCGCTGCAGGTCTTCGCCCAGATCGCGGTGCTGACCCAGGGCGGGCCGGGGATCTCGACCACGGTGCTGGTCTATTACCTGTACCAGCAGGCCTTCCAGTTCCACGCCTTCGGCTACGGCTCGGCCCTGGCGGTGCTGCTGTTCGCCATCGTCGCGGTGCTGACCTTCGCGCAGTGGCAGCTGCGCAAGCGCTGGGTGTTCCATGAGGGCTGACCTCACCCCCCGCGCGCGCCTGGCGATCTATGGGCTGATGTGCGTGCTGGCCATCCCCTTCGTCTTCCCGACCTGGTGGATGGTGACCTCGTCCTTCAAGCCGGTGCAGGAGATCTTCGCCTTCCCGCCGGCGCTGCTGCCGCGCCGTCTCGACCTCGACGCCTACGCCCAGGTGTTCGCGCTGCAGCCCTTCGCCCTGCAGTACTGGAACAGCCTGTACATCGCCGCGGTGGTGACGCTCGGCACCATGGCGGTGGCCTCGCTCGGCGGCTACGCCTTCGCCCGCATCCGCTTCCCCGGCCAGAACCTGGTGTTCATGGTGGTGCTGCTGGCCCTGCTGGTGCCGAGCGAGGTGACGATCGTGCCGCTGTTCCGCTTCTTCCTCGGGCTCGGCCTGGTCAACACCCACTGGCCGCTGATCCTGGTGCCGATCCTGGGCGCGCCCTGCGTGCTGGCGACCTTCATCATGCGCCAGTTCTTCATCACCTTGCCGCCGGAGCTGGAGGAGGCCGGGCGGATCGACGGGCTCGGCCGCTTCGGGCTGTTCTGGCGCATCGCCCTGCCGCTGGCCCGCCCGGCGCTGGGCGCCGTCGCCATCTTCACCTTCCTGCACAGCTGGAACCTGTATCTCGAGCCGATCGTCTTCCTGTCCTCGACCGAGAAGTTCACCCTGCCGCAGGCGCTGACCCAGTATGTCGACGCCTATGGCGGCCCGATGTGGAACGTCCAGCTGGCGGCGGTGACGCTGACGGCGCTGCCGGTGCTGATCGTCTTCGTCATCGCCCAGCGCCAGTTCATCGAGGGGCTGGCGCATACCGGGCTGAAGGGGTGAAGCGGGCGGCTACAGGACGAAATCGGCGGCGACCAGCGCGATGGCGCCGGTGAGCTGGATGTGGAAGTCCGAGGCGCCGTCGCCGTCGACGTCGCCGGCGACGGTGGTGACGGCGCCGACGACGGCATAGCGCAACTGGCCGGCGACGCCGGAGTAGAGGTTGGCGCCGATGAAGCTGAAGACCTGGTCGCCGCCCATGCCGGTGTTGGCGTCGATCCCCGTCAAGTCGATGCGGTCGGCCTGGGCGTGGCTGAAGTCGGTGACGACGTCGGCATTGGCACCGACCACGCTGTCGCCGAGGGCGATGAAGTAGTAGCGGTCGGTCCCGGCGCCGCCGGTGAGCGTGTCCTTGCCCGCCCTGCCGAAGAGGCCATCGCTGCCGTTCCAGCCCTGCAGGACATTGGCGCCGCTGTTTCCGATCAGGTTGTCATTGCCCTGGCTGCCGGACACGTTCTCGATTCCGGACAGCGTGTCGCCCTCCGCCTCGCCGCCGAAGCCGTTGCCGTCCGTCAGGCTGACCAGGACCCCGGTGGGGCCGGTGTAGTAGCTGGCGGTGTCGATGCCGGCGCCGCCGTCGAGCGCGTCCGCCCCCGCCCCGCCATAGAGAACGTCGTCGCCGACACCACCGAGGAGACTGTCGCCGCCGTCGCCGCCGAAGAGCCTGTCATTGCCCTCATAGCCGTTCAGGACATTGGTGGCGTCGTTGCCCCGGATCGTGTCCCCGGCCGTGCCGCCGTTGACGTTCTCGAGGCCGTCATAGGTGTCGCCCTGGGCGTCGCCGCCGCTGCCGGTGCCGGTGCCGAGATCGACCGTCACCGCGGCGGCCGCGCCGTAGAAGCTGACGAGGTCGATGCCGGCGCTGCCGAAGAGATCGTCCGCCCCGGCGCCGCCACGGAGCACGTCGCTGCCGTCGGCGCCAACGAGGGTGTCGGCGCCATCGAGGCCGTTGAGGATATCGTTTCCGCTGAGGCCGAAGAGCCGATTGGCCACGGCTGAGCCGGTGAGGGTGTCGCCGAAGGAAGTGCCCCCGACCTCCTCGATGCCGGAGAGCACGTCGCCCTCGGCGTCGCCGCCATGGCCGCTGCCGTCGGTGAGGTCGATCTGGACCGCTGCCGCGCCGCCGTAGCGGACCAGGTCGGTGCCGGTGCCGCCGTGGATCGTGTCCTGGCCGGTCCCCCCGGCCAGGGTATCGTCGCCGTCGCCGCCGTCGATCAGGTCGTCGCCGCCGCCGCCGTGGATGATGTCGGTGCCGCCGAGGCCGTTCAGTGTGTCGGCGCCGTTCGTCGCGTGGGGGAGGTCGGTGTAGCTGACCGGGACGTACGCCCCGTCGCCGGCGACATGGATCCCGTCGTTGCCTGCGGTTCCGTTGACGATGGCCATGGTCGGTCTCCCGGTCTGAAGGGCGATGGCGCCTCCTTCAATGTGCCCGGCACCGACCATGCCGGCATCAGCCGAACGGACTATGTCCCGGTGGGGATGCGAATCATTTTACCGTTTTTCTCGGCGAAAGCGGTCGACTGCGCCGTGGTCACAGCACGAAGTCGGCGACGACGAGGGTGATGGCGCCGGTGAGCTGGATATGGAAGTCCGAGGCGCCGTCGCCGTTGACGTCGCCGGCGATGGTGGTGACGCCCGGGCTGGTGACGGCGGCGCGCAGCTCGCCGGCATGGTGGGTGAACAGGCCGGAGCCGAGGAAGGTGAAGGCCTGGTCGCCGGCAACCCAATCTGCCCGAAGCCGGCCGCCGGCGGCGTCATCCGAACGGGGGATGCGCGACCGCCAGGATGTGACCAGGCTGCCCGGTTTCGCCAGAGCTGGCCCACACCGGGCTGAAGGGCTGAGGAGGGCCTACCGACGCGGTCGGATCGGCCTGCCCTCGAGCAGCCTGAACGGCGAGGCCGTGGCCACGACGCGGTGCAGCCGGAAGCCCGCGCGGTCATAGAGGGCGGCGAATTCGGCGGCCGAGCGCTCGCGCCCGCCGGTGATGGCCAGCATGGCGATGTCCATCATCGCGACCTCCGGCGCCAACTCGCCATCTTCCGGCAGCAGGGGCTCGATCACCAGGATGCGAGCCCACGGCGCCGCCTGCCGAATGGTGCCGAGGATCGCCACGACCTCGTCGTCGCCCCAATCGTGCAGGACATATTTCAGGATAAAGGCATCGCCGTCGGCCGGGGCCGTGGCGAAGAAATCGCCGTCGGCGAAGTAGCAGCGATCCTGCAGGCCGGCCTCGGCGATCCGCCGTTCGGCCGCGTCCCGGACGCGGGGCAGGTCGAAGACGACGCCCTGCGACTGCGGCGCGGCGGCGAGGATCGCGGTCAGCAGCGCGCCGTCGGCCCCGCCGAGATCGACGATCGTCCCGAAGCGCCGCCAGTCGTACCCGGCGACGATGGCCGCGACGGGCTCCGCCGTCCGCGCGGCCATGCCGGCGGTGAACAGCGCGGCGTCGGCGGGATGGTCGGCGAGGTGATCGAACAGGCTCCTGCCGAACACGGCCTCGAAGGCGGTCTCGCCGGTGCGGATGGTGTGCAGCAGGCCGGACCAGGGCCGCTGGATGATCGCATGCGCCTGATAGCGGGCGAAGGCGTTGAGACCCGCCGGGTGATCCGAGCGCAGGCCTTCGCCCAGCGCCGTGAGGCCGAACCGGCCGTCCCGGTCGCGCGTCAGCAGGCCGAGCTGAACGAGCGCCGACAGCACGCGGCGCAGGGGACCGGGCTGGGTGTCGGTGGCGGCCGCCAACTCGTCGGCCCGGCGCGGGCCGGCGGCGAGCCGGTCGGCGAGGTCGAGCTCGGCCGCGACCTGCACCAGGAACGTGGTCTGGTAGCCGGCGATCAGGCGGCGAAGCGCCTGAGCTGGGGCGTCAGACCCGCCCGGGGCATTCATGCCGGTCTTTTTGCCTGGCGATCGCATGTCAGTCCAGGGCGGCGATGCCGCTGACCGCGATCACCTCGCGCCAGCGGGCGATCTCGTCGCGGACGAACCGGTCCATCGAGGCCGGGTCGCTCACCGCGAGGGTCGCGCCGAGCCCGGCGAAGCGCTGCCGGATGTCGGCGCGCCCGCCGATGGCGATCAACTCGCGCGACAGCCGGGCGATGACGTCCGCGGGCGTGCCCGCCGGCGCCGCCACCCCGCCCCAGCTCCGCACGTCGTCGCCGGCGAAGGTTTCGACCTCGGCCAGCGACGGGACGTCCGGCAGCGCGGGCGACCGGTCGCGGCTGGTCACCGCCAGCGCCTTGAGGCGGCCGGCCCGGATGGGGCCGAGCGCGGCGTTGATGCCGTCGAAGACGAGATGCACCCGTCCGGCGATCGTGTCCGTCACGGCCGGGGCGTTGCCGCGATACGGCACATGCACCAGGCTCATCCCTGCCCGGAGGGCGAACATCTCCGCGGCCAGATGGGGTGTCGTGCCGATGCCGCCGGAGCCGAAGCGGATCGCTCCGGGCTCGGCCTTCGCCGCCGCGATCAGATCCTGCACGTCGACCCAGCGCGAGTCGGCGGCGGTCACGAGGACGAGCGGCTCCGAGACGACCAGCGCGACCGGCGCGAAATCCGCGACCGCGTCGTAGCCGAGCCGGCGGTAGAGCGACGGGTTGATGCCGTGCGTCGCCGCCTGCGCCCAGAACAGGGTATAGCCGTCCGGCGGCGCATGGGCCGTGGCCTCGGCGCCGATATTGCCGCCGGCGCCGGGACGGTTGTCGACGATGACGGGCTGGTGCAGCGATGCCGACAGCGCCTCGGCAATGATGCGGGCCGAGATGTCGTTGGGGCCGCCCGCCGCGAAGGGGACGATCAGCTGGACCGGCCTGGCGGGATAGTCCTGGGCCGAGGCCGACGGAAGGAGGCCGCCGGCCAGGGCCAGGACGAGGGCCGCCGCCCGGATGTAACGCATGAGAGGCTGGCAGTTGGCGGTCATCATGGCTGTGTCCTCCGCAAGCGGTTTCCCCGGGGAACGCGACCCGGCGTGCCTGTCGGACGCACTATCCTGATCAGTGGCGACCTGGCTGTTCCCGGCGGCACAGCCGTCCGGGATTGTCCAGACGGACCGGCCTCACCCGCGCTCCTCGAACGGCGCGCGGAAGCTCGGCAGCCGGTCCGCGGCGGCGGGCAGGGGCGGGAAGGGCTTGTGCGGCTCGGCCTGGTACCAGAAGGCGGTGCTCGACACCTCGTCGTCGCGCCGGTTGGCGTGGCCGCGTTCGATCGTCACCCGGATCGAGCGCCGGAACACCACCGGGTCCTCGATGTGGAAGCGGTACAGCGTCACCGGCTCCTGCCAGTTCGGGCCGCCGCCGGCGATGATGCCGTGATAGGGGGCGGAATACTCCTGGTTCGGGCACCAGGCGGTGTTGAAATAGTCCTCGGTGCCGGTGCCGTGCAGGGTCGGCGGCCAGGCGTCGTTGGCGCCGGCTGAGCTCTCCGGTCGGTCGGCGGCCACCGGCTGCGGCGCCTCGGCCGCGATCTGCCGCCTGCGGCCGGCGTCGGGCACCGAGATCCCGGGCTCGCCGTCGACGAAGATCATGTCGTCGCCCTCGCCATACCAGTCCCAGCTGCGCGACCGGCGCAGCGAATAGACGCTCAGCAGGCAGCCGACATAGTGGCCGTGGCCGGCGGCGTCGAGGATGGTGTGGTTCCTCGCCCCGTCGGTGGTGACCCCGCCGAACAGCACCTCCTCGTTGGACAGGCCGGCCTCGTCGAAGGGCTGCGGCGCGGCCCGGCGCCACTGGGCGTGGAAGCGGCCCAGCCCGTCCTCCAGCGCGTCGTGCAGCTCGAGGTCGATATAGTAGTAGAACTGCAGCTCGTGCTCGGCCTCGTTGGTCACAGCGAAGCGCATCTGGCTGGCGAACGGCATCGGAAAATAGCAGTTGAAGCCGCGGCCGTCCTGCGGGCTCATCTGCAGCGGCAGGCTGGCGAAGTTGCGGGTCTGGCCGTGGCCCATGCCGAAGAAGTCGCCAAGCGGGCATTCGATGCTGGGCTCGGCCTCGCCGTCCCACCAGGCGCGCAGCACGATCTTGCGCAGCGCGTGCCGGCTGGCGCAGTTGACCGTCACCCAGATGTGCGTGACCACGCCGGCGCCCGACGTCTCGGCGATCGTCACCGTCTCGCCCGGGGCGATGTGCAGCCGGTCGTCGTTGCCGCCGGTGCGGTCCCAGCTGGAGAAGCGCCGGGTGCGGGCCTGGCGCAGCTTGGCGAGGCCGCGCAGCGGCGACAATCCGGCATTGCTCTGCATCCTATGATCTCCCGTGGCGGCGGCTATTTCAGCCCGCCGGTCTTGATCGATTCGATGATCTGCCGCTGGAACAGCACGAACAGCAGCAGGGTCGGCAGCGCCACCACGGTGGAGGCGGCCATGATGTAGTTCCAGGAGGCGGAGTACTGGGCCTGGAAGCTGGCGACCGCGACCTGCACCACCCACAGGTCCGGATCGGTGGTGATGGTCAGCGGCCACAGGAAGGCGTTCCAGTTGGCCAGGAAGAAGAAGATCGCCAGGGCGGCCAGGATCGGCCGGGACAGCGGCAGCACGATGCTCCAATAGACCCGCCAGTAGCCGGCGCCGTCGATGAACGCCGCCTCCTCCAGCTCGCGCGGCACGTTCAGGTAGAACTGGCGCAGCAGGAAAATGCCGAAGGCGTTGAAGATCGCCGGGATGATGAGGCCGCCATAGGAGTTCACCAGGCCGAGCTGCCGCACCAGGATGAACAGCGGCACGATGATCACCGGCAGCGAGATCAGGAAGGTCGCGAACATGCCGAGGAAGATCGCCTCCCGACCCGGGAAGCGCAGCCGGGCCAGGGCGTAGCCGGCCATGGAGTGGAACAGGAGGGCGATCAGCGTCACCGATCCTGCGACCACCAGCGTGTTCAGCAGGAAGCGCAGGAAGTCGACCTCGGTGAAGACGTAGAGGAAGTTGTCCAGCGTCGGCCGCGCCGGGATCAGCCCGGGGTTGAAGATCTCGTCCGGCCCCTTGAAGGCGATCGACAGCATCCACAGCAGCGGCGCCACGGTCATCAGCGCCGCCAGGGCCGAGGCGAGGAACCAGACCGTGCCGGCCGGGCGGAAGGCGCGAGCAGGGAGAGCGGCGGCGTCAGTCATAGTCGAAGCGCCCGCCGCGCGTGGCCCAGAACAGCAGGGCGGTGAAGGCCAGCAGGATGACCACCAGCACCGAGGCCATCGCCGCCGCGTAGCCGTATTCGCCGAACTGGAAGGCCTGCTCGTAGATGTAGTAGATCGCCAGCGCGGTCGAATTGGCCGGCCCGCCCTTGGTCATGACATAGACCAGGTCGAAGGTCTGGGCCCCGGCGACGGCGGTGACGGTCGACACCAGCAGCACGAAAAAGCTGGTCGGGCGCAGCAGCGGCAGGATGATGTAACGAAAGGACGCCACCGGCCCGGCGCCGTCGATCCGCGCCGCGTCGAGGTACTCCCGCGGGATGTCCTGCAGCCCGGACAGGAAGATCAGCATGTAGTAGCCCATCAGGAACCAGACGCTGACGCCGACGATGGCGTACAGCGCCAGGCTGGGGTCGCCGAGCCAGGACAGGCCGCCGAGCCCGATCGCGGCGGAGACCCGGCTGATCACGCCGATCTTGTCGATCAGCAGCACCTGCCAGATCAGCGCGACCACCACCAGGCTGACCATGTGCGGCAGGAAGAACATCATCCGGAACAGGCCGGAGAAGCGGCTGCGCCGGTGCACCAGCAAAGCCAGGCCGAGGCCAGTGACATAGAGGCTGGGCACCAGCAGCACGACATAGAGCAGGGTGACCTTCAGGCTCTCCAGGAACAGCGGGTCGGCCAGCATGCGGCGGTAGTTGGCCAGGCCGACGAAGCGGTAGCCGCCGAAGCCGGTGACGCCGAAGAAGCCGAGGCTGAGCGACAGCAGCATCGGCCCGCCGACGAAGACCAGCAGGCCGAGCGCGTCGGGCAGCACGAAGAGATAGCCGGCGATCCACTCGCGGTGCCGGGCCGACAGGCGGCGGCGCTTCGGCACGCCCGCTGCCCGGCCGTTGCGGGCCGCCGTTCCGGACGCCAGGCTCATAGGATCGGCGCGCCGTCGTAGCCGGCCAGGAAGCTGTCGATCTGCTGCGCCGCCATCTCGGCCCGCTTGCCCGGGTCCTCGCCGTTCAACTGGCAGGCCTGGATCGCGTCGGAGATCGCCTTGTAGACCTGGGGCGGCACGCGCGGCTCGCCGCGGGCGGTCGGGAACACCTGCTCGGCGAAGATCTTCATCGCGCCGCTGCCATAGGCCTGGGCGGCGGTGGCCTCGGCGAAGGCCGATTTGCGCGGCGGCATGTCGCTCTTGGCCTTGGTGCACCAGTCGGCGACGCGCTGCACCGAGCCGGGCTCCATCGACCCCAGCGCCCAGGCGCAGAACTTGCCGGCCGTCTCGGTATCGCGTCCATTGGCGTTGGCGACGAAGGCCCAGCCGCCGGCCACGGTGCGGTCCTGGCCGCCCGGCGGCAGCGGCAGCTTGAACACGCCGTATTCGAAGGTCGGATCGGCGTTGCGCAGAGCGCTGATACCCCAGATGCCGACATTCTGCATGGCGCAGAAGCCGGAGCCGAGATTGGCGGCGATGTCGTTGGCGCCGTAGCCCAGCGGCTTGCGCGGGGCGGCGCCCTGGGCGACCGCGTCCTGCCAGAACTTCAGCGCGGCCCTGGCGGCGTCGGAGTTGAAGCCGCTCTTGCCGTCCTTCCCGACGATCTCGCCGCCGCCCTGCCACAGGAACGGGTACCAGGTGAAGTTCTGGTAGTAGCCGGGATTGGTCTCGAACAGGATGCCGAAGCGCCGGTCGTTGGTCAGTTTCTTGGCCACCTCCAGCAGCTGGTCCCAGCTCTTCGGGATGTCGGCCTCGCCGAGGCCGGCGTCCTTGAAGGCCTTGACGCTGTAGTAGATCGCCATCGGCTCGACCTCCATCGGCAGGCCGAACAGGCCCTGGTCGACCAGCCGGGTGGCGATGGCGGTGTCGTAATAGTCGGCGCGGGCCTCGGCCGCGACATAGGGGGCGAGGTCCAGCAGGGCGCCGCCATTGTGATAGCGCAGGAAGTCGCCCGGGCTGATCAGGAACAGGTCCGGCCCCTCGCCGGCGGCGAAGGCGGTCTGCAGCTTGGTGCCGTTGATGTATTGCGCGCCCGGGATGTACTCCAGCTCGATCTTGGTCTCCTGGCTGTCATTCCAGGCCTTCACGGTGTCCTGGAACCACTGCACCTGGCTAGGCACCGGGCCGCCCGGCGCGTAGAACTGCCAGAACTTCAGCGGCCCCTCCTGGGCCCGCGCCGGGGACAGGTAGGGCATCGGCAGCAGGCTGCCGCCGACCAGGGCTGTGCCGGCGGCCAGGACGGTGCGGCGGCCGAGCGGGTGTCCGGACGTGGTGGTGCCGTTGCGGCGGGTCATGGCGGTCCTCCCCTTTGTCGCGACGCGATGCGTCAGCCTGGGCTATGCAGCGAGCCCGGCGGATCAGGCGATGTCGCAGCCCGCCGTCCGATCGCTCGGAATTCGGCCGCCGTCGACTTGTCTGAAACGTTTCAGAAAGGCTATCATCCGATCCGGAACTTGGCAACGGCTTCGGGATTTCATGGCGACATTGCGGGACGTGGCGAACCGGGCGGGGGTGTCGATCGGCTCGGTCTCCGCGGTGATCAACCGGACCGCGCCGGTCAGCGCCACGCTGCGCCAGCGGGTGCTGGCCGCGATCGAGGAGCTGGGCTATGCCCCGGACGGGGTGGCGCGCAGCCTGAAGACCGGCCGCACCCGCACCATCGGCCTGGTGATCCCGGACATCACCAACCCGCTCTTCGCCGCGCTGGCCGCCGCGATCGAGCGGGCCTGCGACGCCGTCGGCTACGCGCTGGTGCTGTGCGCCACCGCCGACGACCCGGAGAAGGAGCTGCGCGACCTGCGGCTGATGCGCACCCAGCGCGCCGACGGGCTGATCCTGGTGCTGAGCGGGGTCGAGCCCGGCAATGCCGAGGCGATCCGCCGCCTCGTCACCATGCCGGCGGTGCTGGTCGACCGCACGCTGCAGGGCCTGCCCGATTTCGACTCCGTCACGGTCGACAACCGCGCCGCGGCCCGGCTGGCGGTCGAGCATATGATCGGTTGCGGCCATCGCCGCATCGGCATCGTCACCGGCCGGCCGGGGATCTCGATCTCGACCGAGCGCTTCGAGGGCTATCGCGAGGCGCTGGCCGCGGCCGGCGTCCCGTTCGTCGAGGACCTCGCCGCCTGCGGCGACTTCCACATCGAGACGGCGATGCAGGCCACGGCGGTGCTGCTGCGGCGCCGGCCGCGGCCGACCGCGATCTTCTCGACCAGCAACCTGACCACGATCGGGGTGATGCGGGCGATCGCCGAGCGGGGCCTGCGCTGCCCGAAGGACGTCTCGGTGGCCGGCATCGACGATTTCGAATGGAGCACCGCCTTCTCGCCGCGGCTGACCGCGGTGGTGCAGCCGGTGCAGGCGATCGGCGAGCGGGCGGTGGAATGCCTGCTGGCGCGCCTCGCCGGCCCGCCGCCGGCCGAGCCGGTCCGCGACGTGTTCGCGCCGCAGCTCGTGATCCGGGATTCCTGCCGGGTGATCGGCTGACCGGCATTAATACAGAATTATACTGATATTTATTGTTTGTATGGCAGATCGGATGTGAATTCGATTGTGATCTGCCGTGTCCATCTGTATGACGCCGGCGAGGTGTTTCGCCGGACGTTTCGGTCGGAGCGCCCTCCCGCAGTCCCGTTCCGCCGAAAGTGCCATGGGCGACCCATCGATCACCGCCGATCTCGTCAGCCTGATCCGCTCCTCGGCCCCGAGCCCGGAGGCGATCGCCGCCGCGCGGGACGGCATGCTCGACTTCCTGGCCTCGGCCTTCGGGGGCGTCGGCGACCGCGCCATCGCGCCGCTCGCGGCCGCGCTGGGCGGCGAGGGCGGGGAAGCGACCGCCTCGGTGATCGGCCGGCGCGACCGCGCGGCGCCGCTGACCGCGGCCCTGCTCAACGGCACCATCGGCCACGCCCTCGACTATGACGACGTCCAGCGCAGCGTCGGCGGCCATCCCAGCACGGTGATCCTGCCGGCCCTGTTCGCGCTGGCGGAGGAACGCGGCAGCACCGCCGAGGCGCTGCTCGACGCCTATGTCGTCGGGGTCGAGGCGATGGCCCGGATCGGCCTGGCCCTTGGCCGGCAGCATTACGAGGCCGGGTTCCACCCGACCGCGACGCTCGGGCCCACCGGCGCCGCCGCGGCCACCGCTTTCCTCGCGGGGCTGGACGAGGCCGGCACCGCCCGGGCGCTCGGCCTGGCCGCGACCCAGTCGGCCGGGCTGCGGCTGCAGTTCGGCAGCGACGCCAAGCCGCTGCATGCCGGGCTCGCGGCCCGCGCGGGCCTGTTCGCCACCCGGCTGGCCGTGGCCGGCTTTGGCGCGGCCGAGAATGCCTTCGACGGGCCGATCGGCTTCCTCGCCGTCTATGGCGGGGCGGGGACGGAGCCCCGGCGCGCCGTGGCGGGCTGGGGCGAGCCGTGGCAGATCGTCTCCCCCGGCCTGATCTTCAAGCGCTACGCCTGCTGCTCCGCCTCGCATTTCGCGGCCGACGCCGCCCTGGCGCTGAAGGTCGAGCACGCGATCGACCCGGCCGCGGTGGTCGATGCGACCGTGACCTTCGCCCGCGGCGGCGATTCCGCGCTGACCGTGCGCCAGCCGCGCACCGGCCTGGATGGCCGGTTCAGCGTCGAATATGTCGTGGCGGCGGCGCTGACCGATGGCCGGCTCGGGCTCGACCTGTTCGCCGATTTGCCGGTGCGGCCGGAGCTCGCGGCCCTGTCCGCCAAGGTCGAGCGCCGGATCGACCCCGACGCCCCGCCGGTCTCGAACGACCCGGCCACCCGCTTCTCGACCGTCGAGATCCGCCTGGCCGACGGCCGCGTGCTGTCGCGCCGGGTCGACCGGCCGCTGCCGGCCGACGACCTCGCCGCCAAGTTCCGCGACGCCGCCGGACCTGCCGCGGCGCTCGCCGATGTGCCGGGGATCGTCCGCACCATGCGCAGCCGCGACGACCTCGCCACCCTGTTTGCCGCCTTCCGTGCCGCCTGACCCGGAGACCGCCCCGATGATCCGATCCCTCACCCTCCTTGCCGCCGCGGCGCTGCTGGCGCTGACCGCCACCGCGGCCCAGGCCGACGCCACGCTCGACCGGGTCAAGGACCGCGGCGTGGTGACCGCCGGCATCCTGGTCAACGGCACCGCCTTCGGCTTCCTCGACCCCGCCAGCAACACGGTGAAGGGCTTCAATGTCGACATCGCCCAGGCGGTGGCCGACAAGCTCGGGGTCAAGCTCGACATCGTCACCGTCGACCCGCCGAACCGGGTGCAGTTCCTGCAGCAGGGCAAGGTCGATTTTCTCGTCGCCTCCTTCACCGACACGCCGGAACGGCGCGAGCAGACCAGCGTCATCCCGACCGCCTATTACGAGGTCGGCGGCGCCGCCATGACCCGCAAGGACAGCGGCATCGCCGGCTGGGCGGACCTGCGCGGCAAGACCGCCTGCGCCTCGCAGGGCAGCCACTACGCCCGGCTGCTGGCCACCGAATACGGCGCCGAGGTGCGGGCGCTGAAGACCTCGGCCGAGGCGCTGTCGACCCTGCGCGCGGGCGGCTGCGTCGTCTCGGTGCACGACAACACCCTGATCTATTCGCTGCTGAAGCAGCCGGAATGGCAGGACTACAAGGCCGACCTGCCGCTGATCGGCCTCGGCACCTGGGTCGCCGCGGTGCGCAAGGGCCAGGACGACACCGCGGCGCTGGTCGATGGCGTGATCCGCGACCTGCACAAGAGCGGCGCCCTGATCGAGATCGAGAAGCGGTGGCAGATCAGCCCGCCGTCGCCCTTCCTGGCGCAGATGCATGAGAAGCTCCTGAACGGCGGGTCATGATCGATTCCCTGATCGATCGCCTGGCAGGGCTGGGCCTCGATTTCAGCTTCCTTCAGACGGCCTATGACCGCGGCCTGTTCCTCGACGGCGCGGTGACGACGGTCGAGATCGGGGTGCTGTCGATCCTCGGCAGCCTCGTGCTCGGCCTGGTCCTCACCGCGCTGCAGCTGACCCGGCGGCCCTGGCTGGCCGCGCTGATCCGGGCCCAGATCGAGCTGACCCGGAACACGCCGCCGCTGGTCCAGCTCTACTTCGCCTTCTTCGCGCTCAACGCCCTGATCGGCGCGGTCAGCGGCAACGCCGGCGCGGTGGTCACGCCCTTCGCCTGGGTCGTGATCGTGCTCTCGGTGTACAAGGCCGCCTTCAACGCCGAGGCGCTGCGCGCCGGCCTCGAGGCGGTGCCGAAGGTGACGCTGGAGGCTGCGGCGGCGCTGGGCCTGACGCCGCGCCTGGCCTTCCGGCTGGTGCGGCTGCCGATCGGCCTGCGCTTCGCTTTGCCGTCGCTGGTCAACAACGCCATCGACCTGGTCAAGACCTCGGCCATCGCCTCCGCCATCGCGGTCGGCGACATCACCTATGCCTCGATCATGATCTGGTCGGACCGGGACAACGTCACCGAGCTGATGATCCTGCTGCTGGTGTTCTTCAACATCCTGACCTTCGGCGTCGACCGCATCGGGCGGTGGCTGGAGCTGCGGCTGCGGATGCCCGGCTATGGTCAGTGACGCCGTCGCCCCGTCGCGTCGCGGCGGTGCCGCCCTGCCGCTGCTGGTCGCGGCCGTCCTCCTCGCCGGGGCGGCCTGGGCGTTCTGGCCGCAGGTCGCGGACAACGCCGCCCTGCTGGCGCTGTGGATGCCGGTGCTGCTGCTGGGCTTCCTGCAGAACATCCTGATCGGCGCGGTGGCGATCGCGGCGGGGACGGCGGGCGGCCTGCTGGTCGGGGCGCTGCAGATCTCGCCGGTCAAGCCGCTGCGCTGGCCGGCCCGGGCCTTCGTGCTGTTCTTCCGCAACTCGCCCTGGCTGGTCTTCATCTATTTCATGACCTATATCCTGCCATTCGAGATCGTGATCGGGCGCAGCTACCTGCCGTTCCCGGACTGGCTGAAGGCGACGGTCGGCCTGGCCCTGCCGGCCTCGGCCAATGTCGCGGAGATCTTCCGCGGCGCCATCATGTCGATCCCCAGCGCGCAGTGGGACGCGGCCAGCTGCCTGTCCTTCAGCCGGGCCCAGATCTTCCGGCTGATCATCCTGCCGCAATGCCTGCGGCGGATGCTGCCGCCCTGGATGAACCTCTACGCCATCATCACCAAGGGCACGGTGCTGGCCTCGCTGGTCGGGGTGACCGAGGTGCTGACCACGGCCCAGCGCGCCGCCAATTCGGTGCACCGCACCGACTTCACCCTGCTGGTCTACCTGACCGTCTTCCTGCTGTTCTTCCTGTACTGCTACCCGATCGCCCGGCTGACCCGCCGGCTGGAGCGGCGCCATGCCGGACGCTGAAATCCTGGCCGAGCTCGCCGGCGTCGAGGTCACGCTCGGCGGCACCCGGGTGCTGCGCGGCATCGATCTGGTGGTGCGGCGGGGGCAGGCGGTGTCGCTGATTGGGCCGTCCGGATCGGGCAAGTCGACCATCCTGCGCTGCATCGCCGGGCTGCAGCCGGTCGGGCGCGGCACCGTCACCGTCTGCGGCCTGCCGGTCCACGCGTTGCGCAAGCACGAGGCCAAGCGGCCGCTGTGGCGCCGGGTCGGCGTCGTGTTCCAGCAGTTCAACCTGTTCCCGCACCTGACCGCGCTGCAGAACCTGACCATCGCCCCGACCCGCGCCCTCGGCCGGGATGCCGGCGAGGTGGAGCGCGAGGCGCGGGCGCTGCTGGACCGGGTCGGCCTGGCGGACAAGGCGAATGCCTATCCGTCGGAGCTGTCCGGCGGCCAGCAGCAGCGGGTGGCGATCGCCCGGTCGCTGGCGATGAAGCCGGAGCTGATCCTGTTCGACGAGGTCACCTCGGCCCTCGACCCCGAGACGGTGGGCGAGGTGCTGGCGATCATCCGCGACCTGGTGCGCGACGGCATGACCTGCCTCCTGGTGACGCATGAGCTGCGCTTCGCCGAGGAGATCAGCGACGAGATCCATTTCACCGAGGGCGGCGTGGTGGTCGAGCACGGCCCGCCCGCCGCCCTGTTCCATGCGCCGCGCCACGACCGCACCCGGGCCTTCGTGACCCGGGCCCGGCCGGGCGCTATCCCTTCCGTCCGACCGGATCTGAGCGAGAACCGAGAATGAGCGAGACCAAGCGCGAGATGAAGCTGGGCCTGTTCCTGCAGCCGCTGGGCCACCACGTGGCCGGCTGGCGCCACCCGGAGGCGCAGGCGGTGGAGCAGGATCTGGGCCTGATCCAGCGCATCGCCCGGATCGCGGAGGACGCCAAGTTCGACATGGTCTTCCTGGCCGACGGCCTGACCACCGGCCGCGACGCCCACCCCTCCTGGGTGGTGCGGTTCGAACCGCTGACCCTGCTGGCCGCGCTGGCGATGACGACGACGAAGATCGGCCTCGCCGCCACCGCCTCGACCACCTATGGCGACCCGTTCACCACCGCCCGCGCCTTCGCCTCGCTCGATCATCTCAGCCGCGGCCGCGCCGGCTGGAACATCGTCACCACCTCCTATGACCGCTCGGCCAGCAATTTCAGCCGCGAGCAGCATCTCGAGCACGATCTGCGCTACGAGGTGGCGGAGGAGTTCGTCGCGGTCGCCAAGGGGCTGTGGGACAGCTGGGACGCGGACGCCTTCCCGAAGGACAAGGCGGCGGGCGTGTTCTTCGATCCCTCGAAGTTCCACGAGCTGAACCACAAGGGCCGGTTCTTCTCGGTCAAGGGGCCGCTCAACGTCGCCCGGGCGCCGCAGGGCCACCCGGTGCTGATCCAGGCCGGCTCCTCCGGCGTCGGCATGGATTTCGCGGCGAAGATCGCCGAGGTCGTGTTCACCGCCCAGTTCGGCACCGACGAGGCGCGCGAATTCTACCGCGGCCTGAAGCAGCGGGTGGCGGCGCAGGGGCGGCGGCCGGACCAGGTCCACATCATGCCCGGGGTGATGCCGGTGATCGGCCGCACCACCCAGGAGGCGAAGGACAAATACGCCGAGCTGCAGCGCTGGTCGGATGACAGCAACGCCCTGTTCCTGCTGTCGGAGCGGCTGGGCCACGACATCTCCGGCTATCCTCTGGACGGGCCGCTGCCGGAGCTGCCGCCCTCGAACCAGAATCGCAGCCGGGCCGAGCTGCTGACCCGCCTGGCGCGCGAGCAGAACCTGACCATCCGTGAGCTGTACCACCTGGTCGCCAGCGCCCGCGGCCACCGCATCGTCTGGGGCACGGCGGAGGAGGTGGCGGACGCGCTGACCGACTGGTTCACCGGCGGCGCGGCGGACGGCTTCAACATCATGCCGGCCCATTTCCCCGGCGCCTTCGAGGAGTTCACCGGCCAGGTGGTGCCGATCCTGCAGGAGCGCGGCCTGTTCCGCCGCGACTATGAGGGCACGACCCTGCGCGACCATCTGGGGCTGCCGGTGCCGCAGAGCCGGTGGGCCTGACCGGCCATCGTCGCCCTCCCGTCAGGCCGCGGCGGCGAAGCGGCTCCGCGCCAGGCGCTGCACCAACAAGGCCAGCTGCTCGGTCTCGGCCTCGGTCAGGTCGTGCAGCGGCGCCCGCACCGGGCCGGAGTCCCGGCCGATCACCCGCATCCCGGCCTTGATGATCGAGACCGCATAGCCCTTGCGGCGGTTGCGGATCGTCAGCAGCGGCAGGATGAAGTCGCGCAGACCCACCTGCACCGTCTCGCGGTCGCGGCGGCGGACCGCGGCGTAGAACCTGGTCGCGAATTCCGGCACGAAGTTGAATACGGCGGAGGAATAGGTGGTCACGCCCATCTCCAGATAGGGCAGGGCGTAGGTCTCGGCCGTCGGCAGCCCGCCGATATAGGTCAGCCGGTCGCCCATGCGCAATTGGACCCGCGTCATCAGCTCGATGTCGCCGATGCCATCCTTGTACCCGACCAGGTTCGGGCAGCGCTCGCACAGCCGGGCCAGGGTGTCCTCGGTGACGATCGCGTTGTCGCGGTTGTAGACGATGACGCCGAGCCTGGTGGCGGCGCAGACCGCCTCGATATGGGCCGCCAGCCCGTCCTGCTCGGACTGCACCAGATAGGGCGGCAGCAGCAGGATGCCGTCGGCGCCGGCGCGCTCCGCCGCCGCCGCCATCTGCTTGGCGATCGCGGTGCCATAGCCGGCCCCGGCGATCACCGGCACCCGGCCGCGGGTCTCCTCCACCGCCGTCCGGACCACGGTCTCGACCTCGGACGGCGCCAGCGAGAAGAACTCCCCGGTGCCGCCGGCGGCGAACAGCCCGGCGACGTCATAGCCGCACAGCCAGTCGAGGTTGGAGCGGTAGCGCTCCGCATCGAAGCCGTTGTCGCGATCAAAGGGGGTGACGGGGAAGGACAGCAGGCCGGAGCCGAGCCGCTGCGCCATCTCGTTCGGGGTCATCATCCATCGTCCTCCGGCATCGAAATCAAGGTCGATCCCGTTCTAGCGTCCGGATCAATTCCGTTCTAACCCGATTGCTGGATCGATCGATGCGGCTTCGGCATCGGTCTGGCGATGCTGCTCGGCCAGGCCGCGAGCGATGTCGAGGATCGCCGGCAGCAGCGGATTGTCGTTGTCCTGCCGCCAGGCGATGTAGAGCTCGGCCGAGCGCGGCGCGGCGAGGTCGAGCGGCCGCAGCACCACGCCGCGGCTGTACAGGTACTGCGCCGCCTCCGGCACGATCGAGACGCCGAGGCCGGCCCGCACCAGGGCCAGGATCGAATGGATCTGGCTGAGATGCTGGACATAATCGGGCAGCAGGCCCGAGCGGGCGAACAGCTCGATCACCAGGTCGTGGAAGTATCGCGCCTCATGGGGCGCATACATGATGAAGGGCTCGCCCGCGAAGTCGCGCAGCGACAGGCTGGGCGCCCGGGCGAGGGGGTGCTCCGCCGGCAGGGCGGCCATCAGCCGCTCCTCGGCGACGCGGAAGCTGGCGGTGCCGGCCTGCACCACCGGCGGCCGCAGCAGCCCGGCGTCGATCTGGCCGTTGCCGAGCGCCTCGAACTGGTCGCCGGAGACCATCTCGCGCAGCACCAGGGTGACATCGGGCAGCTGGCGGCGGCAGGCGGCCACCAGGTCGGGCAGGCAGCTATGGGCCGAGGTGGCGGTGAAGCCG
>NZ_JBQJIK010000064.1:0-48310 GCF_052078665.1 Inquilinus sp. CA228
TAGCGGCCGTCGTGCTCTGGCCTTCGGGACTCTGCATCATCGCCTCCAGGGTTGGTTCAGCAACCTCAACCTCTCACAGGCGCGGTCGCTATCCACTCCCCATAGGGTCTTGACCCGGGCATCCAGAGGGTCTCGACATTCTCTGGATTGCCGGGTCAAGCCCGGCAATGACAGTAAAAGTCAGCCGCGCATACTCCTTGCTAGACCATCCGGTGCCGCCGGTGCTCCGACGCTTTCACGGGCCAGTCCTGCATGGCGGGATTCGGCCGCAAGAACCGGGTGGCGGGCCTCTCCGGTCTCGGCGAGAACAACGGCATGAGCATCACCAAACCCGCAGCCCCGCCCGCGATGGCTCTCGCCGACTGGCTGCTGCTGATCGCCCTGTCGGTCGTCTGGGGCGGGTCGTTCTTCTTCGCCAAGATGGCGGTGGCCGAGCTGCCGCCGCTGACCGTCGTCCTCGCCCGGGTCGGGCTGGCGGCCGCGGCGCTGCTGCCGGTGCTGTGGCTGACCCGCCAGGCCCTGCCGCGCGACCGTGGCACCTGGGCCGCCTTCTTCGGCATGGGGATCCTGAACAACCTGATCCCGTTCTGCCTGATCGTCTGGGGCCAGACCCGGATCGGCAGCGGCCTCGCCGCCATCCTGAACGCCACCACGCCGCTGTTCACCGTGCTGGTCGCCCATGTCCTGACCGCCGACGAGAAGATCACGCCGAAGCGGCTGGCCGGGGTGCTGCTCGGCCTCGCCGGGGTCGTGGTGCTGATCGGCCCGCAGGTGCTGGGCGGGCTCGGGGGTGAGGTGACGGCCCAGATCGCCATCCTCGGCGCCGCCCTGTCCTATGCCTTCGCCGGCATCTTCGGGCGGCGCTTCCGCCGCCTGCCGCCGATGGTCACCGCCACCGGCCAGGTCAGCGCCACCAGCCTGATGATGCTGCCGATCGTCGCCCTGGTCGACCGGCCCTGGACCCTGCCGATGCCGAGCGGGACCACGGTGGCATCGCTGGTCGGCCTGGCGCTGCTCAGCACCTCGCTGGCCTATGTCCTCTATTTCAAGCTGCTGGCCCGGGTCGGCGCCACCAACACGGTGCTGGTGACGCTGCTGATCCCGCCCAGCGCGATGCTGCTGGGCCACCTGGTGCTGGGCGAGGTCCTGTCCGGCCGCGCCTGGGCCGGCATGGCGCTGATCGCGCTCGGCCTGGTCGCGCTGGACGGACGGCTGTTCGCGAAGCTGTGGCGCGGCGTGCCCGGTCAGGCCACCTCGTCATAGGTCACACCCAGGGATGCCAGGGCATCCCAGAAGCCGGGATAGGTCTTCGCCACGCAGCCGGGGTCGAGGATGGTGATGCCGCCGATCTTCAGCCCGGCCAGGGCGAAGCTCATGGCGATGCGGTGGTCGGCATAGGTCTCGATCCGGGTCGGCAGCATTTGGCCGGCCAGGGCAGGGTCGGAGGCGACGATCAGGTCGTCGCCCTCCTCGCGGCCCAGTCCGGGGCGGATGCGCGACAGCTCGGTCGCCAGCGCGGCGACGCGGTCGCATTCCTTGACCCGGAGATTGGCGATGCCGGTGAAGCGCACCGGCGTCTCATTGAACGCCGCCAGCACCGCCAGGGTCGGCACCGCATCCTGCATCTGCGATCCGTCGATCACTGCCGGCAACTGCGGGAACCGCGCGATCAGCGCCTGGGCCTTGGCGTCCGGCTGGGTGAACGCGGGCACGCCCAGGTCGATGGCGCCGCCGGTCAGCACCTCGGCGCCCCACAGATAGGTCGCGGCCGAGGCGTCGGGCTCGATCACATGGTCGGCGGCGCGGTAGCCGGTCGGCTGCACGCGCCAGGTCGCCTCGTCCAGCTGCTCGACCTCGGCGCCGAAGGCCCGCATCGCCGCCACGGTGAGGTCGACATAGCCGCGGGCGCCGATCTCCTTGCCCGTCAGCGCCACCTCGACCGGCCCGGTGCCGCAGGCGGCGGCCATCAGCAGGGCGGAGATGTACTGGCTGGACAGGCCGCCATCGATCTCGACCCGGCCGGCGGCGAAGGGCCCATGGCCGCGCACGGTCACCGGCGGATATCCGTTGCTGTCGGTGATGTCGATGCCGAGCGAGCGCAGGGCCTGCACCAGCGGGCCGATCGGCCGCTTGCGCATATGCGCGTCGCCGTCGACCACCACGGTGCCGTCGACCATGGTCACGGCGGCGGTCAGGAAGCGCGTCGCGGTGCCGGCATTGCCCAGGAACAGCGGCCCGGCCGGGGCCAGCAGCCGGCCGGTGCCGGTGACGGTGAAGCTGGTCTCGTCCGGCTCCTCGACCGTCACGCCCATGGCGCGCAGGGCGGTCGCCATCAGTTTGGTGTCGTCGCTCTTCAGCGCCCCGGTCAGGCGGCTGGTGCCGCGGGCCAGCGCCGCCAGCAGCAGGACGCGGTTGGTGATCGACTTCGACCCCGGCGGAGTCACCCGGCCGGTCAGCGGCCGGCCCGGCGCCTTGATCGTCAAACCGTTTGCGCGCGCATCCATGCCGGTCGTCCAGATCTCTGGTGTGATCGTCCTGTCCTAGCGGTCTCCGCGGCCTTCAACCAGCGCGATCGGCTCATTCGAGCCATTCGGTGATGAAGCTGCCGTTCTCGTGGATATCGATGGTCTGCAGCGGGCCGGGGCCGGGATTGGTGAATTTGTGCGGCGTGTTGGCCGGCACCACCACGATCTGCCCGGCCTCGGCCAGGATCTCCTGGGCGCCCAGGGTGAACAGAACACGGCCGGCGCGGATGATGAAGGTCTCGGGATAGGGGTGGCGGTGCAGCTTCGGGCCGCCGCCGGGCTCGGCCCGGTCGAAGAAGATCACCGAGACGCCGGCGCCGTGCTTGCCGAGCTGGATCTCACCATGCCAGCGCTCGGGATCCTCGGCCCAGGCCTGGCGGTCGATGACGGGCTTCATGACGGTCTCCCTTTGCGTTTCATGGATCCGGCCCGAGTGTCCGGGCCTCGCCCAGCAGCCAGTCGCGGAAGGCGACCAGGCCGGGCCGCGGTACCCGGTCCGTCGGCACGGTGAACCAGTAGCCGTGGCGGCTGTGGAAGCCCAGCCCAGCCGGATTGACCAACCGCCCGGTCAGCAATTCCTCGCCGATCAGGCAGCGCGGCACCAGGGCCAGGCCCTGGCCGCCGATGGCGGCGCGGATCACCAGCGCGTAGAAGCCGAAATGCACCATATGGGCCGGGGTGAACTCCACCAACCCCTGCGCCTCGGCGAACTCGCTCCAGCGCAGCGGCGTGTGGCGGTGGTCCAGCACGGTGTAGCGGCACACATCCTCGGCCGTGGCGATGCCGCCCATCCGCCCCAGCAGCGCCGGCGCCCCGACCAGCGCGACATCGCGGCCGAACAGGTACTCCGCCTCCTGGCCCGGCCAGTCGCCCTCGCCGAAGCGGAACACGCCATCGGCCTCCTCGACCGTGTCGCCGGTGGCCTGGGTGGTGAACTGCACCTCCAGCTCCGGCCGCGCCTTGGCCAGCTGCGACAGGCGCGGCACCAGCCAGCGATCGCCCAGGATCGGCAGGACATGCAGCCGGATGGCGTTGGGCGACCCGCGCAGCGCCGCGATCCGCCCGGCCGCGGTCTCCAGCGCCCCCAGCGCGATCCGCGCCTGGGCGACGTAGATCCGCCCGGCCTCGGTCGGCACCAGGCCGCGGCCGGTGCGGGCGAACAGCGGCAGGCCGGCGATCTCCTCCAGGCTGCGCAGCTGCTTGCTGACCGCGCTCTGGGTCAGGTGCACGCTCTTCGCCGCCTCCGAGGCCGAGCCGTGCTCGACCAGCGCGGCCAGGACGCGCAGCGCGGTGGTGGAGGGCAGGGGGATCTGCGGCATCTCTCGGGCTATGAGGGTTTGGACTGGCACGCACGATATTCCATTCCGGACTATCGCGGGGAAATCATTTCCATTGTCGCTGCCCCCGCCGCTTGCCAGCATCCCTGCCGAACAGGGAGCCGAGCATGACCGAACCGACCCGACTCTGGGGCGCCCGCTTCCGTGCCGCGCCCGCGCCGGAGCTGATGGCCCTGTCGCGCTCCGACCCCAGCCATTTCCGCCTCGCGCCCTACGATCTCGCCGCCTCGGCCGCCCATGCGCGCGAGCTGGTGCGGGCCGGCATCCTGACCGGGGCCGAGGGCGAAACCATCGCCGCCGCTCTGTCCGATCTGGCGCGCGACACCGCCGCCGGCACGGTCCGCCCGAACGAGGGCGACGAGGACGTCCACACCTTCCTCGAGCGCGCGCTGACCGAGCGGCTCGGGACCCTCGGCGGCAAGCTGCGCGCCGGAAGGTCGCGCAACGACCAGGCGGCCAACGACCTGAAGCTGTATTTGCGCGACGTCGCCCGCCGCCTGGCCGGCCATGTCATGCTTCTGCAGCAGGCGCTGGTCGGGCAGGCCGAGGCGCATGTGGCGACGCTGGCGCCGGGCTTCACCCATCTGCAGCCGGCCCAGCCGGTCACCTTCGCCCACCAGCTGCTGGCCCACGCCCAGACCTTCGCCCGCGATGTCGAGCGGCTGCAGGACTGGGACCGGCGCAGCGCACGGTCGCCGCTCGGTGCTGCCGCGCTGGCCGGCTCCGCCATCGCGCTCAGGCCCGACCTGTCGGCGGCCGAGCTGGGTTATGACGGCCCCTGCGAGAACTCGATCGACGCGGTCGGCAGCCGCGACCATGTCGCCGAGTTCCTGTTCGTCGCCGCGATGCTGTCGGTGCATCTGTCGCGGCTGGCGGAGGAGGTGTTCCTGTGGTCGTCGCGCCAGTTCCGCTGGGTCGAGCTGGACGACGCCTACGCCACCGGCTCCTCGATCATGCCGCAGAAGAAGAACGCCGACATCGCCGAGCTGACGCGCGGCCGCGCCGCCCGGCTGATCGGCGGGCTGACGGCGATGCTGACGGCGCTGAAGGGCCTGCCCTTCGCCTACAACCGCGACCTGGCCGAGGACAAGCGCGCCGCCTTCGAGGCGGTCGACACGCTCGACGCCGTGCTGCCGGCGATGGCCGGGATGCTGCGCACCTTGCGGGTCAATGTCGACACGCTGAAGCGCCAGTCGGTCGAGGGCTTCACGCTGGCGACCGAGGTGGCGGACTGGCTGGCCCGGCGCGGCGTGCCCTTCTCCGAGGCGCATGAGATCACCGGCGCCCTGGTCCGAAGCTGCGAGGACCGCGGCATCGGGCTGGAGGATCTGGCGGATGCCGATTTGGCGGCGGTCGACCCGCGGCTGACGCCGGAGATCCGGTCCTGCCTGACGCCGGAGGCGGCGGTGGCCGCCCGCAGCGGCCATGGCGGCACGGCCCGGGACCGGGTGCGCGAGCAGCTGGCGCGGCTGCGCGAGCTGCTGGTCGAGCAGGACAGCTGGGCCCAGGCCTATGATGGCCCGCGCGGCTGAACGGAGAGGGCTCATGACCGACACCACCGGCACCTCGCCCTATTCGATCGCCCATCTGCGCCATGTGCCGCGCCGGCACTACGGCCGCTGGGTCGCGGCGGCGCTGATCCTGCTGGCCCTGGCGGCGATCGCAAAAGCCTTCGCCGAGGGCCAGATCGCCTGGCCGGTGGTCGGGCAGTTCTTCACCGCCCCGGCGATCCTGTCCGGCCTGGCCAACACCATCCTGATGACGGTCTGCGCCATGGCGCTGGGCATCGCGCTCGGCGTCCTGTTCGCCATCATGGTGATGTCGCCCAACCCGGTGCTGAAGACCGTGGCGATCGGCTACATCTGGTTCTTCCGCGGCACGCCGCTGCTGCTGCAGCTGCTGCTGTGGTTCAACCTGGCGCTGGTGTTCCCGATGATCGGCATCCCCGGCCTGTTCGAGGCGCGGACGGTCGATCTGATGACGCCCTTCATGGCGACGCTGCTGGGCCTCGGCATCAACCAGGGCGCCTACACCGCCGAGGTGGTGCGCGGCGGCATCCTGTCGGTCGATCTCGGCCAGACCGAGGCGGCCAAGGCGATCGGCATGACCCGGCTGGTGGCGCTGCGCCGCATCGTGCTGCCGCAGGCGATGCGGGTGATCATCCCGCCGGTCGGCAACGAGGTGATCAGCATGGTCAAGCTGACCTCGGTCGCCAGCGTCATCCAATACGCCGAGATGCTGCGCAACGCCCAGACCATCTACTACGCCAACGCCCGGGTGATCGAGCTGCTGATCGTCGCCGCGATCTGGTACCTGGTGGTGGTCACGGTGCTCAGCATCGGCCAGCACTTCCTGGAGAAGCGCTTCGCCCGCGGCCGCGGCGACAACCGGGCCAAGCGCGCCGTGGTCATCGATCAGCCGAAGGAGGCCTGAGCCATGCCGCCGATGGTGGTCGCCGCCGATGTCGACAAACATTTCGGGTCGCTGCACGCGCTGCAGGGCGTGTCGCTGGAGGTCGAGCGCGGCGAGGTGCTGTGCATTATCGGTCCGTCCGGCTCGGGCAAGAGCACACTGCTGCGCTGCATCAACCAGCTCGAAAGCGTCGATGGCGGCGCCGTCTGGGTCGATGGCGAGCTCGCCGGCTTCCGGCAGGAGGGCGACGCCCTCTACGCCCTGACCGACCGCGAGGTGGCGCGCCAGCGCCTGGCCAGCGGCATGGTGTTCCAGCGCTTCAACCTGTTCGCGCACCTGACCGTGCTGGGCAACATCATCGAAGGCCCGGTGACGGTGCAGAAGCGGCCGAAGGCGCAGGTGGTGGCCGAGGCGACGGCGCTGCTGCAGCGCGTCGGCCTGGCCGACAAGCGCGACGCCTATCCGGCCGAGCTGTCCGGCGGCCAGCAGCAGCGCATCGCCATCGCCCGCGCCTTGGCGATGAAGCCGAAGCTGATGCTGTTCGACGAGCCGACATCGGCGCTCGACCCCGAGCTGGTGGGCGAGGTGCTGGCGGTGATGCGCGACCTCGCCGCCAGCGGCATGACCATGATCGTGGTGACGCACGAGCTGGGCTTCGCCCGCGAGGTTGCCGGCCGGGTCGTGTTCATGGATCGCGGCCGGATCGTCGAGATCGGCCCGCCGCAGCAGGTGCTGGGCAGCCCGCGCGAGGCACGCACCCGCGACTTCATCGCCGCCGTCCTGTCGTGACCGGCGGAAAACCAACAACAGGAGAGGCCTCAATGTTTCGTTTCGCCCTGCTCGCCGCTTCCGTCGCTGCGCTCGCCGCCGCATCCGCCTCGGCGCAGACCGTGCCCGACCGGATCAAGCAGGCCGGCAAGATCATCATCGGCACCAACAACAACTACCCGCCGATCATCTTCAAGGACCCGGCGACCAACGAGCTGCAGGGCGTCGACATCGACCTCGGCAAGGCGATCGCCAAGCAGCTGGGCGTCGAGGCCGAGTTCCAGGAGATCGCCTTCGCCCAGATGCTGCCGTCGCTGCAGACCGGCCGCATCGACATGGTGATGGCGGGGATGAGCGACACGCCGGCGCGGCGCGAGACCGCCGATTTCATCGACTACATGAAGTCCGGCGCGCAGTTCTACACGATCACGGCGCTGGCGGGTGAGATCAAGTCGACCGACGATCTGTGCGGCAAGGCGGTGGGCGCCAGCCGCTCGACCAACTGGCCGCAGCAGATCGGCGAGTGGAGCGACGCCAACTGCGTCGCCAAGGGCAAGCCGGCGATCACCGTGGTCGGCACCGAGGGCTCGGCCGACGCCCGCACCCAGCTGAAGACCCAGCGCCTGCAGGCCGCTGCACAGGGCAACGAGACGCTGCCCTATTTCCAGAAGCTGGAGCCGGACACCTATGTGCCGATCGGCCAGGCCTTCACCGAATCCCTGGTCGGCATCCCGGTGCTGAAGTCCGAGCCGCAGCTGCGCGACGCGGTCAAGGCCGCGGTCGAGACGCTGCAGGCCGACGGCACCTACGACCAGATCCTGGCCAAGTACGGCCTGCAGACCAACGCCCTGCCGGCGGCCCTGAACCAGGGGCAGTAACCGCCCCGCCTCGGCACGATCCGTCCGGTCGTCCCGTTCTCATGGCATCCACCCTTGCCCGGAGGATGCCGTGAAGGACAGTCCCTGGTTCGCCCGTTTCGCCACCCGCATCTCCCATCTCGCCGGCCACCCCATCACCTTCGGGGCGGCGGCAGGGTTGATCGTCTTGTGGGCCGCGATCGGGCCGTTCGCCGGCTTTTCCGACGCGTGGCAGCTCACCGTGAACACCGCCACCACGATCGTCACCTTCCTGATGGTGTTCCTGATCCAGAGCACCCAGAACCGCGACACCGCGGCGTTGCAGATCAAGATCGACGAGCTGATCCGCGCCACCAGGACGGCCCGCAATTCCCTGCTCGACCTCGAGGATCACTCCGAGGAGGAGATCCGTCAGATCCGCGAGGAATACGAGAAGCTGGCGAGCAAGGCGCGGTCCCGCGGAAATCGTATGGAGACTTGATGCCGGGGCGGCGCAGGGTCGCGCTCCGACACGGCCGCGATGACGCGACGGGCCGGTCAAGGATGACGATCATGCATGACACGGAAACCTCCCGGGCGGCCGCCCAGCCGGCCCCGGCCGGGACGATCTGGCAGCGCACCGACCCGGAGTCCCGCCGCCGCATCGCCAGCTTCGGCCTGCGGTTCGGCGCCGTGCTGGCCCTGCTCGGGGTGATCGCGCTGCCTGGCCAGCGCTCGCTCGCCGACATGCTGGCGCTGCTGCAGATGGTGATGTTCCTGTCCGCGATGTGGACCGCGCTGTTCGCCTGGGCCGCGCGCGAACCGCCGCAGCCGGGCCGCCTCAACCTGTGGGACGAGGCTCTGGCCTTCACCGCCCTGTTCCTGCTGGTCCGGATCCTCCGCACCGCGGTGCTCGGGGTCTGACCGGCGATCCCGGTCACCGCCCCTCCGGCAGACGCTCCCGTCCGTGCGGGGCCGCCAGGTCCAGCACCGGGCCCTTCGGCACGATGCCGGTCGGGTTGATGCTGTGGTGGCTCTCGTAATAGTGCCGCTTGATATGCGTCATCTCGATCGTCGCGGCCACGCCCGGCCGCTGCGCGATCTCGCGGGTGAAGCCCCACAGCGCCGGATACTCGTGCAGCGGCCGCAGGTTGCACTTGAAGTGACCGTGATAGACCGGGTCGAAGCGCAGCAGCGTGGTGAACAGCCGGATGTCGGCCTCGGTCAGCCGGTCGCCGACCAGCCAACGATGCGCCGACAGATGCGTCTCCAGCCGCTCCAGCGTCTCGAACAGCCGGGTCACCGCCTCCTCATAGACCGCCTGGTCGGTGGCGAAGCCGGCCTTGTAGACGCCGTTGTTCACCCGGTCGTAGACCTCGGCGTTGATCGCGTCGATCTCGGGCAGCAACGCGGCCGGCGATAGATTGACCGATCGATCGGCGAATTCCTCGAACTCCGAGTTCAGCATCCGGATGATCTCGGCCGATTCGTTGTTCACGATCGTGCCGGTCTGCTTGTCCCACAGCACCGGCACGGTGACCCGGCCGGTGTAGTCCGGCCTGGCCAGGGTGTAGACTTCGTGCAGCGCCGCCTTGCCGTTGACCCGGTCGCCGGTGGCGCCGGGCGAGCGCTCTCCGGTGCGGAGATCGGCGAAGGTCCAGCCCTGGGCGCCCATGAAGGGGTCGACCGCGTCGACCGAGACCACGTCCTGCAGCCCCTTCAGCGCCCGCACGATCAGGGTGCGGTGCGCCCAGGGGCAGGCGTAGCAGACATAGAGGTGGTAGCGGCCGGGCTCGGCCTTGAAGCCGGAGCTGCCATCGGCCGTGACCTTGCCGCGGAAGGCGCTGTCCTGCCGCACGAAGCGCCCGCCGGTCGATCTGGTGTCGTACCACTGGTCGGCCCAGCGGCCCTCGATCAGCAGGCCCATCGAATCCTCCATCCGCCGCCGAGCAGGACCCGGCGGCATCATCCAACAGATTCAGAGCCCGTTCGAGACTGCGCTGGTGTGAGTCGGCTGGCGGTGGTTTCGAGAACCGGCGCGCAGCGGACGTTAAAGTCCGTGAGCACCGGAAGCGGAGAAACCGCCGTCAGACGGCCGCACCAGTAGCAGTATCGGGCGGGCTCTCAGCCGGCGAGCTTCGCGGCGATCTTGGTCACATGCGCGCCCTGGAAGCGGGCGCCGGCGAGCTCGTTGGCGCTCGGCTGGCGCTGGCCCTGGCCACCGGCGATGGTGGTGGCGCCGTAGGGCGACCCGCCGGAGATCTCGTCCAGCGTCATCTGGCCCTGGAAGGAGTAGGGCAGGCCGACCACCACCATGCCCTGATGCAGCAGGAAGGTGTGGAAGCTCAGGATCGTCGCCTCCTGGCCGCCATGCTGGGTCGCGCTCGAGGCGAAGACGCTGCCGACCTTGCCGATCAGGGCGCCCTTCATCCACAGGCCGCCGGCCTGGTCGAGGAAGTTCCGCATCTGCGCCGCCATCATGCCGAAGCGGGTCGGCACGCCGAAGATCACGGCGTCGTAGTCGGGCAGCTCGTCGATCGTGGCGATCGGCGCCGCCTGGTCGAGCTTGAAGTGGGAGGCGCGGGCGGTCTCTTCCGGCACCAGCTCGGGCACGCGCTTGATGGTGGCTTCGCCGCCCGCCTCGCGCACGCCTTCGGCCACCGCCGTGGCCATGGTCTCGATATGGCCGTAGGAGCTGTAGTAGAGGACCAGGACCTTCGTCATCGCATGGATTCCCTTCGGGCTGGCAGCCTGTGCTGCGGCTGAAAGGTAGTCCTCGGAGCGAGGCGGGGGAACCCGCCGATCCGGCACAGGATTGTTTCCTGGGAGGCGACGATCCGGCTGGCGGCTCTACGCCGCCTGGGTCGCCGCAGCCGTCTCCCGCCGCCGCGCCGTCGCCGCCAGCAGGACGAGGGCGATCGCCGCCGACAGGGCGCCGACCCAGCCGAGCGCCGTGACTCCGCCCCGATCCAGCGTCGCCGCCCCGAGCGCCGAGCCGAAGGCGATGCCGGCATAGAGCGCCGAGGCGTTCAGCGACGCCGCGATCATCCCGACCTCCGGCGCCAGCCGGATCAGCCGCGTCGTCTGCGCCGGGTGGAAGGCCCAGCCGGCGATGCTCCAGACCAGCATCAGCGGCGCCACCGCGAACAGCGCCTGGCCGCTCGGCAGGGCGGTGGCGGCGCCCAGGCCGGCCAGGGCCAGGGTCAGGAAGACCAGGGCGCCGAGCTGCAGCCGCACCGGGCCGATCCTGTCGGTCAGCTGGCCGCCGAGGGCGTTGCCGATGGCGGAGCCGATGCCGAACAGGAACAGCACGGCGCTGACCCCGTCCGGGCCGATCCCGGCCGTGTGCTCCAGATAGGGCGCGATGAAGGTGTAGAGGACGAAGGCGGCGGCGATCCAGAAGAAGGTCACGACCAGCGCCTGCAGCACCGCCGGCCGGCGGGCCACGGCCAGCCGTTCGGCCAGGGTGCTGGCGCCGAGCGGCAGCTTCGCCGGCAGGCCGAAGCGCAGCCCCGCCACCCCGGCCAGGCCGAGCACCGCGACGATCACGAAGGTGGCGCGCCAGTCGAAATGGTTGCCGATCCAGGCGCCGAGCGGCACGCCCAGCGCTGTGGCGATGGTCATGCCGCTGGTCACCGCGGCGATCGCCCGGCCGCGCCGCTCGGGCGGCACCAGCGAGGCCGCCACGGCATAGGCGGTCGGCATGAACAGCCCGGCGCTGAGCGCCAGCAGCACCCGGGCGGCGACCAGCTGCCACAGGCTCCCGGCCAGCGCCGCCAGCAGGTTCGAGACGGTGAAGGCCAGCAGCGCCATGACCAGCAGCCGGCGCCGGTCGAGGCCGCCGCACAGCGCCGACAGGATCGGCGAGCCGACGGCATAGGCGAGGGCGAAGATCGTGATCAACTGCCCGGCGGTGGCGACGGAGCTGTGGAAATCCGCGGCGATCGCGGGCAGCAGCCCGGCGATCATCAGGGCTTCGGTGCCGATGGCGAAAGCGCCGATCGCGAGCCAGACCAGGGAGGCGGGCATCGACCGTGTTCCATTGTTCAATGATCTTTGAACCATACCCCGTCCCGCCGGCCGGCCGTCAAGCGGATTGTTCAAAATTCGTTGAACATTGAAACGCTGCGGCGGATCGGCTAGATCTGCCGCATGCGCCCGCCCTTCCAGCCCGATCGCGACCAGCTCGACCTCGTGACCATCCTGGCCGCGCTCAGCGACCCGACCCGGCTGGGCATCGTCGCCACGCTGGCCGAGGTGGGCGAGGTCTCCTGCAGCAGCTTCGGCGACGGGGCCACCAAGACCGCGCTGTCCTATCACTACGCCAAGCTGCGTGAGGCCGGGGTGACCTGGACCCGGATCGTCGGCACGCAGCGCTTCATCTCGCTGCGGCGCGACGACCTGGACGAGACGTTCCCCGGCCTGCTCGACTCCGTCGTGACAAATGCGCGCAGGACGAAGCCCTCCGGACCGGCGTCATAGCACGTCCCTGTCCAGCGAATCCGCGGCTGCCCGGAAACTTTCGGTTACGAAACGGTAATTTCGCGACACCCACCCCGCCGGTTATGGTGCCCCCCGCAAAGGCTCGGGAACGCTGCGGGTCCCCATGCGTTTCGAGCCCAAGACCCAGCGCAATCCCCAGATGATGACGCCCTTGCGTCGTCCGAGTCAGCCCATGCGGACATTCTCAGTCGTCACAACCTGCCATGCCGCCGGCTATGCCGAATACGGCCGGCGCATGATCGAGACCTTCGATCGGCACTGGCCGGACGAGATCCCCTTGATCCTGTATCGCGAGAACTTCGTGCCCGAGGTGCGAAGCGACCGAGTCACCGTGCGCGACCTGGTCAGGAGCTGCCCGGACCTGATGGCGTTCAAGCGCCGGCACGCCGACAACCCGCTGGCGCATGGCCAGACCCAGCGCTACCGCTTCAAGCTGTCGCGCAACCCCTACAAGAACCGGATCAAGCTGGGCGAGCGCAACTGGGGCGCCGGCTTCCGCTGGGACGCCGTGCGCTTCGCCCACAAGGCCTTCGCCATCTTCCACGCCGCCAGGACCTGCGACAGCGACGTGCTGATCTGGGTCGACGCCGACAGCCTGTTCTTCGCCGCGCCGACCTGGCAGGAGCTGGAGGGCTTCGTCCCGCCGGACTGCTTCGTCGGCCATCTGCACCGGCCGACCTACACCGAATGCGGCTTCATCGCCTACAACCTGCGCCATCCGGCGACGCAGGAGATGCTGGCGGCGTTCGAGCGGCTGTACACCGAGGACGGGCTGTTCCGGGAATACGAGTTCCACGACGCCTATCTGTTCGACGTGGTCCGCCGCCAGGTCGAGCAGGCCGGCCACCGGTCCCACGACATCGCCGAGGGCATCGGCGCCCGGGCCAAGCATGTGCTGATCAATTCGCGCCTCGGCCGCTTCATGGACCACGTCAAGGGCGGCCGCAAGGATGCCGGCCACAGCGGGCGCGGCGACCTGGTGGTCGACCGCCGCGAGGCCTACTGGGCCAACTCCGCCTAAGGACCTGACACGGGCGCCGTCCGGCCGGTCCGGCACACGGCGCACAGCCCCGCCGCCGCGGCCAGGGTGACGGCCGCCAGCGCGGCCGAGAGCCACAGCGCCGCGGCCTCGCCCAGCCTTTCGATCACCGCGGCATAGGCGATCGGCGCCGCGGCCGAGCACAGGAAGCCCGGCACCAGCAGCCTTCCGGCGATGGCGCCGTAGCGGCTCGGGTCGAACAGCACCAGGGGCAGCGTGCCGCGGGTGATGGTCAGCAGGCCGTTGCCGGCGCCGTAGAGGAAGGTGAAGGCGATCGCCGCCGCCGCGATCTGGCCGCTCCACAGCCCCGCCACGAAGCACACCGGCAGCACGGCCGCCGCCGCCAGGGTCAGCGCCGGCGGCGACAGCCCGCCGCCGAACAGCACCTCCGCCAGCCGGGCGCCGGACTGGCCGATGCCGCGCAGCGTCGCGATCCAGACCGCGACCGGCGCCGCCAGGCCGAGCCCGGCCAGGATGCCGATCATATGCGCCGACATGCCGGCGTTCAGGATGTTGGTCAGGGTCACGATCAGGGCGTAGAGCGCGCCGGCGATCCAGGGCTCCCGCCGGCTGCCGGCCAGCGGTGGGGGCGCCGCCGCGGCCGGCCGCGCGCGCTCGCCGCTGCGGCCGGCGGGCAGGGCCAGATGCAGCGGGATGGTCAGCAGCGCGAAGCCGGCATAGGCGAAGACCGCGCCGCGCCAGCCGAACAGCGTGGCCAGCTGCTCGCCGATCGGCCAGAAGGCGGTGGAGGCCAGCCCGCCCAGCAGCGTGATCTGCGCCATCGGCTTCCGCGCCTCCGCCCCGCCGATCCGCGCCAGCGCGGCGAAGGCGGCGTCGTACAGGGTGCAGCGCATCGCCAGCCCCAGCACCAGCCAGGCGCCATAATACGAGACCGGGTCCCGGGCCAAGGCGAGGCCGGCACAGCCGAGCGCCGACAGCACCGATCCCGCCGTCATCACGAAACGGCCGCCACGGCGGTCGATCAGCCGCCCGACCCAGGCGGAGGACAGCCCCATCACCAGCAGCGCGGCGGAGAAGCCGCCATGCACCAGGGTGTGGCTCCAGCCGGTCTCGGCGATGATCCGCGGGCCGAAGCCGCCGATCAGGTAGTAGGTGGTGCCCCAGCTGATCAGCTGGGCCAGGCCGAGTCCGAGGACGGTGCCGCGCCGGATCAAGCGCCCGGCCAGGGCTGGGGCGGGGCCGTGTCGCCGGGGCCGAGCGCCCGCTGCATCAGCACGGTGTCGACCCAGCGCCCGAGCTTGAAGCCGGTCGATTGCAGGAGGCCGGCCCGGCGGAAGCCGAACGCCTCGTGCAGCGCGATCGAGCCGGCATTGCCGCTGTCGCCGATCACCGCCACCATCTGGCGCCAGGGGCCGGTCTCGCAGCGCTCGATCAGCGTTCCCAGCAGGGCCCGGCCGATGCCGCGGCCGGCCAGGCCGTCGGCGACATAGACCGAATCCTCGATGGTGTGGCGATAGGCCGGGCGCGGCCGGTAGGCGCCGGCATAGGCGTAGCCGGCCACGCGGCCGTCGATCTCCGCCGCCAGATAGGGCAGGCCCTGGGCCAGCACTGCCGCCCGCCGCGCCGCCAGCTCCGCCGTCTCCGGCGGCACCTCCTCGAAGCTGGCGAAGCCGTGCAGCACGTGCCGGGCATAGATCGCCTGGACGGCCGGCAGGTCCGTCTCCGCCGCATCGCGGATGGTGATCGGGGAGGCGAGGGGACGGTCGGGCATCATGGTCTCTCGGTCAGGATCGGCGCGGCCGCGCAGCACCTCGATCTGGCGCCGGCGCGACTGCGGCGAGGCGGACAGCCAATGCAGCATCTCGGACAACACAGGGCAAGGCATCGGGCAGGGCCGTGGTGGGGACAGGCCGAGATTGCGCTTCCGTGACGGATAAGAGAAATTCGGATATCCAATGCAGAGCATAAGGAATTCTTTGGATGCGCGGGCTCAGCCTCGACCAGCTGCGCACCTTCGCCGAGGTGATCCGGGCCAGCAGCTTCTCCGGCGCCGCGGCCCGGCTGAACCTGACCCAGCCGGCGGTCAGCCTGCAGATCCGGCAGCTCGAGACTCGGCTCGGCATCCGGCTGGTCGAGCGGGTCGGGCGGCGGGCCAACCCGACCGCGGCGGGGCGGGACCTGCTGGTCCATGCCGGGCGGATTGAGGCCGAGGTCGCGGCGGCGGTCGAGGCGATGGCGGAGCACGCCGGCGGCACGATCGGGCGAGTCCGGTTGGGCACCGGCGCCACTGCCTGCATCTACCTGCTGCCGTCGGTGTTGCGGGCGCTGCGCCGCCGCCTGCCGTCGCTCGAGATCGTGGTCTCGACCGGCAACACCGCCGGCATCCTGCGCCTCTTGGAGGAGAACGCGCTCGACCTCGGCCTCGTCACCCTGCCGGCGCCGGGCCGCGCCTTCGCCGTGACGCCGCTGATGGAGGAGGAGTTCGTTGCCGTCGCCCCGGCCGAGGCCGACGACCTGCCGCCGATGGTGACGCCGGCTTCGCTGGCCGGCCGGCCGGTCGTGGCCTATGAGCCCGGCGGCCACACCCGGCGCATCGTCGACGACTGGTTCGCGCGGGCCGGGATCAGCCTGAAGCCGGTGATGGAGCTGGGCAGCGTCGAGGCCATAAAAGAACTGGTCGGCGCCGGCCTCGGCTGCGCCATCCTGCCCTCGATGGCGGTGGCGCAGGCGCCGGGCCTGGCCGTCCATCCGCTGTCGCCGCGGCTGCACCGCCGGCTCGGCCTGGTGCTGCGCCGCGACAAGCCGCTGGCCCGCGGCCTGCGCGAGACCATCGCCGCGCTGAACCAGGCGGTGGCGGAGCGATCCACAGTGTGATCTCTTGCCGAGGCTCCGGGACTAGGCGAAGCTTCCCTACGTCTCGGTGGGGCACGCGCTGATGAAACCTCTTCGGTTTCTCCTTCCGGTTATAGCCGCATGCTCGATCATCGCGATGGCAAGCTGCGCACCGGCAAGCAAGACGGCTTCCTCCCGCCCGAGCCCGACGCCATCGAAGTCGTGGGCGCTGCTGGCGGAGGGGCATCGTGAGCAGGGCAGGGTGGCGGATTTCCAGTCCGGGAGCTTTCTGGACCTCCGTCTGGACGACGGGACGATACGATTATTCGAGCTCGATTTCGCTCCTCCGGTGACCGATGCGATCCGGGCTGGAGATCGGGTTCAGGTGGTGTGGTTCGATGTGTTGATGATCATGCCGCCGTCGCCAAATGAGCCCGAAATCCTTACCGCCACCGCCACCGCAATCCGGACGAATGGCAGCACCACGACGGTCACGCTGCAGGCGCCAACCGGCGAATCCCTCACCATCAGCGGTACCGTCGAGGCCGGCGACGCGGATCTCTCCTTTCTCAAGCCCGGCGACCGGGTGCATGCGGAGCATTCGGTTGCCGTCCGGGAGATCACCAAGATTCCTCGTTGAGAGCCTGCCCTTATCCCTCGGAGCCGGCGTCGAGGCGTTGACCCCGCGCTGCGCCTCGTAGACCTTGCCGGTCATGGACATGCCCGGCGCCATGATCGTCTTCGCCCAGGTCGTCGACAGCCGCAGCTTCTCGGCCGCGGCGGTGCGGCTCGGCCTGTCGAAATCCGCGGTCAGCAAGCAGATCGCGAAGCTGGAGGACCGGCTCGGCGCCCGGTTGCTCAACCGCACCACCCGCACCCTCAGCCCGACCGATGCCGGGCAGGATTTCTACGAGCGCTGCATCCGCGTCGCCCGCGAGGTCGAGGAGGCGGAGCGGGCGATCACCCATCTCTCGGCCGAGCCGCGCGGCCTGCTGCGGCTGAACGCGCCGGCCAGCTTCGGCCGGGAATACCTGGCGCCGCTGGTGCCGGAGATGCTGGCGCGCTGGCCCGAGCTGCGGATCGAGGCCCTGTTCGAGGACCGCTTTGTCGACGTCGTGGCCGAGGGCTTCGACCTGGTGATCCGCATCACCCGGCTGCAGGATTCCAGCCTGGTAGCCCGCCGCATCGCCCCCTGCCGGCGGCTGGTCTGCGCCGCGCCGTCCTATCTCGAGCGCCACGGCGTGCCGCGCACGCCGGCCGACCTCGCCCGGCACGACTGCGTCCTCTACAGCTATGCCGCCGACCAGAACGAGTGGGAGTTCCTCGGCCCGGACGGGCGGCTGGAGACGGTGCGGGTCGACGGCCGGCTGCGCGCCAACAATGCCGAGGTGACGCTGGCGGCGCTGCTGGCCGGCGCCGCGCTGGCCCTGTCGCCGGACTTCATCGTCGGCCCGGACATCGCCGCCGGGCGGCTGGTGCCGCTGTTGACCGACTACGAGAACCCGTTCGGCGCGATCTACGCCGTCTGGCCGCACAACCGCAACCTGGCCCCCAAGGTGCGGGCGGTGGTGGATTTTTTGGTCGAACGCTTCGCCGCCGAGCCGATCTGGGAGCGGCGTTAGGAGCCCGTTCGAGAATGCGCTGGCGTGAGTCGACTGGCGGTGGTTTCGAGAACCGGCGCGCAGCGGAAGTTTGAGTCCGTGAGCACCGGAAGCGGAGAAACCGCCATCAGGCGGCCGCGCCAGTAGCATTATCGGACGGGCTCCTAGCCCGCCCCGCTGTCGGCGTTGTGGGTCTGGCTGCGCAGCGGCCGGTGCTCGACCCGCAGATAGGTCACCAGGCTGAGGGCGAAGACCGCTGCCACCGCCGCGAACAGCACGGCGAAGGCGCGGGCGATCTCGACGCGCTCGGCCTCGCTCAGCGGCCGGCGCACCAGCTCCTCCAGCCCCGAGACCGAGGCGACCGACGGGCTCCAGGCCACGATCAGCCCCAGCACCAGCGCCGACCCGGCCGCGACCAGGATGGCTCCGCCGAGGGCGCGGGAGAAGCCGACGGCCCCGGTCACGGCGCCGAGGTCGCGGATCGCCGCGGCGTTCTGCGACGCCACCATGCTGGCCGGGAAGATCGGGCCGACGCCGAGCCCGATGATCATCAGCAGGCCGGAGGCGACCAGCGGCGTGGTGTGCGTCGCCACCGCAGCCAGCACCAGCGCCGCCACGATCGCCACCGGCAGCCCGACCATCGGCGGCCGGCGATAGGTGCCGGTGCGGGTGATGTAGCGGCCGCACAGCGAGGCGGTGACGGTGGTCGACACCATCAGCGGGATCATCAGCAGTCCGACCTCGCCGGTTCCGGCCTGCAGCGCCACCTGCAGATAGGTCGGCGCCAGCACCGCCAGCACCAGATATCCGCCGAAGGCGAGGAAGACCGCGGTCAGCACCGGCCCGACCACGGCGTCGCCGAGGAAGCGCGGCGGCAGGATCGGTTCCGCCACCCGGCTCTGGCGGCGGAAGAACAGCCAGCCGCCGAGCCCGGCCACCGCCACCGCGGCGACCACCGGCAGCGAGGCCCAGGGAAAGGCCGTGCCGCCCCAGGACAGGCCGAGCAGCAGCGCCGTGGTGCCGAGGGTGAGGAGGGCGATCGAGATGAAATCGATCCGCGCCTTGACCCGCGGCACCGGCAGCTTGCGCAGCGCCCGGTCGACGATGCCCAGCGCCAGCAGGCCCAGCGGCAAGTTGATCCAGAAGATCCAGGGCCAGCCGACGTACTGGGTCAGGGCGCCGCCGAGGGTCGGGCCGATCAGGGCGGAACCGGCCCAGACCGTGGCGAAATAGGCGGCATAGCGGCCCCGCTCGCGCGGCGCCACCACATCGGCGATCACGGTCTGGGCCAGGGTCAGCAGGCCGCCGCCGCCCAGCCCCTGCAGGGCGCGCGACGCGATCAGCATGGTCATGGAGGTCGAGAGGGCGCACAGCGCCGAGGCGGCCAGGAACACGATCAGGCAGCCCAGCAGCATCAGCCGGCGGCCGTACAGGTCGCTGAGCTTGCCGAGGATCGGCGTGGCGCAGGTCGAGGTCAGCAGATAGGCGGTGACGACCCAGGAGATCAGCTCGAAATCGCCCAGCTCGCGCCCGATCGAGGGCAGGGCGGTGGCGACGATGGTCTGGTCGAGCGCCGACAGGAACAGCGCCAGCAGGGCGCCGAGCACAATGGTGTGGGTCTCGGACTGGGTCAGGTTCATTTTTTGCCGCTTCCTCCCGCCCCGCGCGAGTCGGGACGCCTATCCTAGCGGCTCAGGCAAGCGGGGAGGGCGGCGAAGGACCGGGACCAGCCTTGCGGCTAGGCCGCCGCGTCCTTCAGCGGCAGCGTCACGATCTGGACCAGGCCGCCTTCCGGCCGGTTGGCGATCTCGATGCGGCCGCCGGTGCGGTCGACGATCTCCTTGGCGATGGCGAGGCCCAGCCCGGCGCCCGGCACCGTCTGCCGCCGCGCCGGGTCGACCCGGAAGAACGGCTCGAACACCCGGGCCAGCAGCTCCGGCGGGATGCCGGGGCCGCGGTCGGCGATGGTGATGCGGGCCTCGCCTTCGCCCTCGCCCCGGGCAGCGTCCAGCGTCACTTCGGCCCCCTTGCCGTGGGTGGCGGCGTTGATCACCAGGGTGCGCAGCGCGCGCTTCAGCGCCAGCGGTCCGGCCTTGACCGAGGCCGGCTCGGCCCGCAGCAGCGTCACCGGCAGCCCCTGCTCGGCCAGCTCTGTGCTGACGGTCTCGACCAGCCGGTCGAGCCGCAGCGGCTCGGCGTCGCCGCCCTCGACCTCCTCGCGCACCAGCCGGATGGCGCTGTCGGCGATGCGGTCGAGCTCGTCGAGATCCTTCAGCCAGGCGTCGCGCTCTTCCTCCGGCAGGAACTCGGCGCGCAGCCGCATCCGGGTCATCGGCGTGCGCAGATCGTGCCCGGCGGCGGCGACCAGCCGCATCCGGCTCTCCATCGCCGCGCGCAGCCGGGCCGACAGGCGGTTCAGCGTCCGCGCCGTGGTCTTCATCTCGGCCGAGCCGGTCTCCGGCAGCTCCGGCAGGGTGCCGTCCGGGCCGATCCGGGCGATGGTGCCCTCCAGCAGGGCCAGGGGCCGGATCACCCGGTCGGCGGCGACCGCGGCGATACCGGTCGCCCCCAGCACCAGCAGCAGCATCCAGCCGGCGAAGGCCGTCGGCAGGCCCTGCGGCAGCGGCAGGTCGGACATCGGCAGCCACAGCCAGCGGCGCGGGTCGATCTGCACCGACAGGGTCGGCGACATGTCGGGGGACTGCCGGCTCACGATCACCGGCAGCACCGGGCCGGTCTTGCGCATCGCCTCCTGCAGGAACTCGGCGATGCGGGGGTTCGGCTCGCCGGGAGCGGGGCCCGGATGCAGCTCGAAATCCGCCGTCCGCCCGGGATTGTCGACCGGCCCGATGCCGTTCTCGACCAGATCGGCGATCAGGCGGACCTGGCGGGCGAAGGGATCGATGGTGCGGGTGGGCGAGGGCTCGCGCAGCAGCAGCAGGGCGACGAAGCTGGCGATGCCGACCACGGCGATGATGGACACCGCCAGCAGCAGGATGATGCGGGCGCGCAGCGAGTTCACGCCGGCCCTCCCATCTGCTCGACCGAGACGGCGAGCTGGTAGCCGCCGTTGCGCACCGTCTTGAACAGCTGGAACCGGCCGCCGTCGCCGAGCTTGCGGCGCAGCCGGCTGACCAGCACGTCGATCGACCGGTCCAGCGGCTCCGCCTCGCGGCCCTGGGTCAGATCCAGCAGTTGGTCGCGCGACAGGATCCGGCCCGGCCGCTCCAGGAAGGCCAGCAGCAGCTCGAACTCGGCGCCGGTCAGGATCACCTCCTCGCCGGTGTCGTCGACGATGCGCCGCGTGGCGGGGTCGGCGACGAAGCTGGCGAAGCGATAGTGGCCGAGCGGCGGCGTTTCGTCCGGCACGGCCACCGCGGTCCGCCGCAGCACGGCGCGGATCCGCGCCACCAGCTCGCGCGGGTTGAACGGCTTGCCGAGATAGTCGTCGGCGCCGATCTCGAGGCCGATGATGCGGTCGACATCCTCCTTCAGCGCGGTCAGCAGGATCACCGGCAGATGCGGCTTGCGCCGGCTCAGCTCGCGGCAGATCTCGAGGCCGGAGCCGTCGGGCAGCATGACGTCGAGCACCAGCAGGTCGATCCGGCCCGCGGCCAGACGCTCCTCGCATTCGCGCCGGTCGGCGGCCAGGGTGACCCGGAAGTTCTGGCCGTCGAGATAGCGGCCGAGCAGACGGCGGATCTCGGGGTCGTCGTCGACGACAAGGATATGGGGAGAAGTCTGCATCGATCGTGAAGTCGCCAAGGCTGTTGTCATGATCTTTACGGTGTCGAAGACGGCAAGCGGCGAATTTTGTGCAACGGAGTATTGCCGGCGGCCGGATGGCAACGTTGGGCAACCAATTTCCTCTGGCGGTCCACATTCGGCAATGGGCGGACCAATGGCAGAAACATCGCAGGCCTAGCTTCGCCTCGTTCACAGCAACAGGAGTCATCGATGAAATCCACTGTCGCCATCATCGGGGTTGCGACGGCCGGTGTCATCGGTCTCACCCTCGGCACGGTGATGAGTCCGGGCGGCACCGCCCTGGCCGACCCCGTCAACGTCGATGCGATCCACACTGCCGCGCCGGACGCGCTGCCGCCAAGCCCTGGAGGCATGGGCGGTCCGGACCGGCCCGGCCCCGGCTGGCGCCGCGGTCCGGACTTCAAGATGAAGCTGGCCCGCGACCTCGCCGGTCTCGAGACCCTGATCGGCATCCGCGCCGACCAGCTCGACGCCTGGCGCGACTACACCAGCGCCCTCCTGGCCGTGGCGGGGCCGACGCGGCCGCCGATGGGCACGCCGGCGGATGGCAAGGAGGCCTTCGCCCCGGCCGAGCGCCTGGCCGATGCCGCCATCGCCCGGGCCGAGGCGGCGGAGACACTGAAATCGGCGATCACGACCCTGCGCGACAAGCTGACGCCGGAGCAGATCGCCCTGCTGCAGCAGGCGGAGCGGCACATGGGGCCGCCGCCTCCCTTCCCTGGTCCCGGTCCGCAGGATCAGCGCTTCGGCCCCCCGGCCGAGCGTCCGGCGCCCCACGCCGGCTGACGGACCGGTCGGGCCGGCCCGGTGTTCCCCCCACGCAACCGGGCCGGCCCGATGGTTTCTATCTGTTCCCGACACTGATCGGTCATCGTGAGATCACATCTTCTGCGGGGCGCCGCGTCGCTCACCGCCCTGATCCTGGCGGGCTGCGCGGTCGGTCCCGACTTCGAGCGTCCGGCCGCGCCCGGCGTCGGCCAGTACACGCCCGGCACGCCCTTGGCGCAGACCGCCTCTGCCAATGTGCCGGGCGGCGCCTCGCAGCGCATCCAGAACGGCCGGGACATCCCGGGCGACTGGTGGCGCGTGTTCCGGTCCGACCCGCTGAACCGGCTGGTGGCCGAGGCGCTGAAGGCCAATCCCGACATCCAATCGGCCCAGGCGACGCTGCGCCAGGCGCAGGAGAACGTTGCCGCCGGGCAGGGCGCGCTGTTCCCGACCGTCAGCGGCTCCAGCTCCGCCACGCGGGAGCAGAGCAACAGCACGGTGTCGACCACCGCCGGCTCGCAGACCGTGACCTCGGTCTACAACGTCACCGGCGCCTCGGTCGACGTGTCCTACGACCTCGACGTCTGGGGCGGCACAAGGCGCAACATCGAATCGCTGCAGGCCACGGCCGATTACGAGCGCTACCAGCTCGAGGCCAGCTACCTGACGATCAGCAGCAACGTGGCGACGGCGGCGATCCAGGAGGCCTCGCTCCGGGCCCAGATCGCGGCCACCGAGGACATCATCAAGACCGAGCGCGCCTTCCTCGGCATCCTGCAGCAGCAGTTCGCGCTCGGCGGCATCTCGCAGGCCGATGTGGCGGCGCAGCAGGCCACGGTGGCGCAGGACGAGGCGCTGCTGCCGCCGCTGCAGAAGCAGCTGGCGCAGCAGCGCAACCAGCTGGCCATCTATCTCGGCCGCTTCCCCAGCGAGATCTCCGGCGACGATTTCGAGCTGACGTCACTGACGCTGCCGAGCGACCTGCCGCTCAGCCTGCCGTCCCAGCTGGTCGAGCAGCGGCCCGACATCCGGTCATCGGAAGCGCAGCTGCACACGGCCAGCGCCAAGATCGGCGTCGCCATCGCCAACATGCTGCCGCAGATCTCGCTCAGCGCCAGCTACGGCAGCAGCGCCAGCAGCTTCGGCGACCTGTTCTCGCCCGGCACGGTGGCCTGGACCCTGGCCGGCAGCATCACCCAGACCATCTTCGACGGCGGCACGCTGCTGCACGACAAGCGCGCGGCCGAGGCCGGCTTCGACATCGCCGCCGCGCAGTACCGCAGCACCGTGCTGTCGTCGTTCCAGGACGTCGCCGACACGCTGCACGCGATCCAGTACGACGCCGACACGCTGAAGGCGCAGCTGGCGGCGGAGCAGGCGGCCCAGCGCAGCCTGACCATCGCCCTCAGCCAGTACCAGGCCGGCGCCACCACCTACACCACCGTGCTGACCGCCCAGACGGCCCTGCTGAACGCGCGGATCAGCCGGATCCAGGCCCAGGCCCTGCGGCTCAGCGACACCGCGGCGCTGTACCAGGCGCTCGGCGGCGGCTGGTGGAACCGCACCGACACCCCGGCCGGCCGGAAGCAGCCGACCCCCAGCCTGCCCGATTGACCGACGGATAGAGAGATGGCCAAGAGCAGAACGGCTTCGCTGATCATCCGCATGGGGATCATGCTGATCGTGATCGGCGTGATCCTGGGCGGCATCTTCGGCTTCCAGGCCTTCAAGAGCCAGATGATCGCGCAGGCGATCGCGGCCCGCAGCAACCCGCCGCAGACGGTGTCGACCACCACCGCGACGTCGTCGGACTGGCAGGAGCGGCTGGAGGCGGTGGGCAGCTTCCGGGCGCTCAACGGCGCCGACCTGTCCTCCGAGGTGGCGGGCATCGTCGAATCCTTCAGCTTCCAGGACGGCCAGGACGTGGCCGCCGGCACGCCGCTGGTGCAGCTGCGCGCCGAAGAGGACATCGCCACGCTGCGCCAGTACCAGGCGGCGGCCGACAACGCCCAGGTCACCTATGACCGCGACCTGCGCCAGCTCAAGGCCCAGGGCGTCAGCCAGGCCACGGTCGACAGCGACCTGGCCACCCTGAAGGCCGACCAGGCCCAGGTCGCGGCGCAGCAGGCGCTGATCGACAAGAAGACGGTCAAGGCGCCCTTCGCCGGCCGGCTGGGGACGCGCCAGGTCGATCTCGGCCAGTACCTCTCGGCCGGCACCACCATGGTCACCCTGCAGTCGCTGGACCCGATCCTGTTCGACTTCACCCTGCCGCAGCAGGCCCTGGCCAAGCTCAAGGTCGGCCAGCCGGTGTCGGCGACGCTTGACGGCTATCCGGGCCGCGGCTTCGACGGCACCATCACCGCGATCAGCCCGCTGGTCGACAGCACCACCCGCAGCCTGACGGTGCGGGCCAGCTTCGCCAACCCGGACCACCTGCTGCTGCCCGGCATGTTCGCCAAGGCCGCGGTCGCGGTCGGCCAGCCGCAGCGCTACGTCACTTTGCCGACGACGGCGATCGTCTCCAACCCCTATGGCGACATCGCCTACATCGTCTCCGGCGCCGCGCCGGGCCAGACCGTGAAGCAGATCTTCGTCACCACCGCCGGCAGCCGCGGCGACCAGGTCGCGGTGTCGAAGGGCGTGGCGGCGGGCGATACCGTCGTCACCTCCGGCCAGCTCAAGCTGCAGAACGGCTCGCCGGTCACGATCAACAACGCGGTGACGCCGCCGAACGACCCGAACCCGTCCGTGGCGGACCCGAGCTGAAGGCGTCACCCCGATGAACTTCACCGACATCTTCATCCGGCGCCCGGTGCTGGCCCTGGTGGTCAGCGCGCTGATCGTGGTCCTCGGCTACCAGTCGTACCAGTCGCTGGCGGTGCGGCAGTACCCGAAGACCGAGAACGCGGTCGTGACCGTGACCACGACCTATTACGGCGCCGACCCGGACGTGGTCGCCGGCTTCATCACCACGCCGCTGGAGAACGCCATCGCCCAGGCGAACGGCATCGACTACATGACGTCGTCCTCGACCAGCGGCACCTCGATCATCACCGTCAACCTGCGGCTGAACTACAATTCGGACGCCGCGGTGACCGAGATCAACACCAAGGTCAACTCGGTGATCAACCAGCTGCCGGCGGCGGCGCAGCAGCCGACCATCACCCTGTCGGTCGGCCAGACCATCGACGCCATGTATATCGGCTTCTACTCCGATGTCCTGGCGGCGAACCAGATCACCGACTACCTGACCCGCGTGGTGCAGCCCAAGCTGCAGTCGGTCGAGGGGGTGCAGACCGCGGAGCTGCTGGGCCCGAAGGTGTTCGCGCTCAGGGTCTGGCTCGACCCCGACAAGCTGGCCGGCTATGGCCTGACCGCGACCGACGTCTACACCGCGCTCAGCAACAACAACTACATCTCCGGCGTCGGCACCACCAAGGGCCGGATGACCGAGATCACGTTGACCGCCTCGACCGACCTGCACGATGTCGAGGAGTTCAAGAACCTGGTGGTCAAGCAGGCCGACGGCGCGGTGATCCGGCTGAAGGACCTCGGCAACATCGTGCTCGGCGCCCAGGACTATGAGAGCCGGTCCACGGTCGACGGCAACACCGGCGTCTTCATCGGCATCCAGGTGGCGCCGACGGCCAACCTGCTCGACGTCGTCGCCGGGGTGAAGGCGGCGCTGCCCGGCATCCAGGCGCAGCTGCCGGCCGGGCTGCACGCCACCGTGATCTACGATTCCAGCGCCTTCGTCACCAGCTCGATCACCGAGGTCGCCACCAGCCTGGGTGAGGCGCTGGTGATCGTGGTGCTGGTGGTGTTCCTGTTCCTCGGCTCGCCGCGCTCGGTCTTCATCCCGGTGGTGGCGATCCCGCTGTCGCTGGTCGGCACCTTCGCGATGATGCTGGCCTTCGGCTTCTCCATCAACCTCCTGACCCTGCTGGCGCTGGTGCTGGCGATCGGCCTGGTGGTCGACGACGCCATCATCGTGGTCGAGAACGTCAACCGCCACATCGAGGAGGGGGCCAAGCCGCTGCAGGCGGCGATCGACGCGGCGCGCGAGCTGGTCGGGCCGATCATCGCCATGACCGTGGTGCTGGTCGCGGTCTATGTCCCGATCGGCTTCCAGGGCGGGCTGACCGGCGCGCTGTTCACCGAATTCGCCTTCACCCTGGTCGGCGCCGTCGCCGTGTCGATGGTGGTGGCGCTGACCCTGACGCCGATGATGTGCTCGCGCATCCTGAAGCCGCATCTGACCGACCGCAGCGGCTGGGAGGAGCGGCTGTCGGACTTCATCGACCGGCGCTTCGAGGGCATAAGGCGGCCCTATCAGCGGATGCTGCACGGCAGCCTGAACACCGTGCCGGTGGCGCTGGTCTTCGCCGCCATCGTGCTCGGCAGCATCTATTTCCTCTATGCCGGGGCGCAGACCGAGCTGGCGCCGAACGAGGACCAGGGCGCGGTGCTGGTCTCGACCACCAACCCGCCGCAGGCCTCGCTGGACCAGAAGGCGTCGAGCTCCGACCAGGTGGCGGCGGCGATGCGGGCTTATCCCGAGACCGGCCACACCCTGGGCATCGACAGCAGCGCCACCTCGATCGCGGTCCAGGTGCTGAAGCCCTGGGACCAGCGCGACCGCACCGCCGGCACCGTCCAGACCCTGCTGCAGCAGGACATCGCCAAGATCGCGGCGGCCCAGAGCGTGGCGTTCCAGCCGGCGCCGCTGCCGGGCAGCAACGGCCTGCCGATCCAGTTCGCGATCGGCACCACCTCCGGTTTCGAGGAACTGAACGACGTCGGCGCCGCCTTCCAGCAGGCGGCGCAGAAGACCGGCCTGTTCATCTTCCTGACCCGCGACCTGCAGATCGACAAGCCGCAGGCCGAGATCGTGATCGACCGCGACAAGGCGGCCCAGCTGGGCCTGACCATGAACAATGTCGGCAGCGCGCTGGCGGCGATCCTCGGCGGCGGCTACGTCAACTATTTCAGCATCGAGGGCCGGTCCTACCAGGTGATCCCGCAGGTGCAGCAGATCTCGCGCCTCAACACCGACCAGATCCTGAACTACCCGATCACCGCGGTGGACGGCACCCAGATCCCGCTCTCCTCGATCGCCACGATCAAGACCGAGGCGGCGCCGCGGGCGATCTCCCACTTCCAGCAGTTGAATTCGGCCACGATCTCGGGCGTGCCGGCGCCCGGCGTCTCGACCGGCCAGGCGCTGGCGGCGCTGAACGACCTCGCGACGAAGACGCTGCCGCCGGGCTACTCGGTCGATTACGGCGGCCAGTCGCGCCAGGCGGTGCAGGAATCGAGCGGCCTGGTGCAGATGTTCGCGCTGGCACTGATCATCATCTTCCTGGCGCTGTCGGCCCAGTTCAACAGCTTCCGCGACCCGCTGATCATCCTGGTCTCGGTGCCGATGTCGATCGCCGGGGCGCTGGCCTTCATCAGCGTCGGGGTCGGCGGCGCCACCATGAACATCTACACCCAGGTCGGGCTGGTCACCCTGATGGGGCTGATCAGCAAGCACGGCATCCTGATCGTCGAGGTCGCCAACGGCCTGCAGAAGGCTGGCAAGACCAAGCGCGAGGCGATCGAGGGCGCCGCCTCGATCCGGCTGCGTCCGATCCTGATGACCACGGGTGCGATGGTGCTGGGCGTGGTGCCGCTGATCCTGGCGACCGGTGCGGGCGCGGTGTCGCGCTTCAACATGGGCCTGGTGATCGCCAGCGGCCTGACCATCGGCACGATCTTCACCCTGTTCGTGGTGCCCGCCGTCTACATGCTGCTCGCCGCCAACCACCATGCCGAGGGCGCGGTGGAGGCGGAGCCGAAGCCGACGGCGGCGTGAGCGCGCGGCCGGCGGGCCGTTGAACTCTCGCCCCCGAACCGCCGCTGCGAGGAGGCACAGCCGACGAAGCAGTCCATAGGGCCGATGCGGGCGGCCCCGGCAGCTTGCTTGCTCGCAAGTTCTCGGCAATCATTCGAAAGGCGGTAGCTCAATTTTCCAGGTCGCGTACGAGTTGAAGGCGTCACATGGATTCGAGGGCTCTCGGCAACCTGATTTTCATGAGTTACCGGCGGGCGGACGTCGCACCGCAGACCCTTGCCATCAAGCTCGAACTTGAAAATTGCGGTGACATTGCATGAATTCGTCGGCTCCGGATGGGATGGGGAGCGCTGTGGCTCGGCCGGCGCGCGCGGTCTTTCCGAGCTTCCCGCTATGTCGCCCGGTGCGAGCCGCACGGGCACTTCCGTCAAGCAGGGCTGCAGGTCCGCCAGAAATGCACTGTCGCCGCAATTTCCGCCGTCCACCATGCCGAGGGCGCGGCCGGCACGGCGCCGGAGCCGACGCTAGCGTGACGGCTCCGGCGACCAGCCCGGCGAACGAAGCCGACGGCTCCCGCCGCCGGACCTGTCTCACGCCTTCGGGCCCTTGTCCTTGTCCCGGAACGCAGCCTCGCCGGCGTCCGACACCTATTTCCGGTCCGGCGCGGCGCCCTCGACGTAGCTGTCGTGCCAGTTCCACCAGTTGTAGGCCGGGGTCTGCGGATAGCCCTTGGGCGAATCCTCCCAGGCCTCCTGCCGGCCCAGCGGCGTGATGTCGAGGTAGGTCCAGGTGCTCCCCATCTGCTCGTCGCCGCGGTTGTTGATGAAGTAGGTGCGGAACACGCGGTCGCCGTCGCGGTAGAACACGTTCGTGCCGTGCCACTCGTCCACGCCGAAATCGGCGTCGAAGCTGTCGGTGAGGGTGACCCACGGCATCGTCCAGCCCATCCGCGCCTTCAGCCGCGCGATCTCCGCCTGGGGCGCCCGCGAGGCGAAGACCAGGGTGGTGTCGCGGGCGTTCAGATGGGCGACATGGGCGACCTGGTCGGCCACCATCGAGCAGCCCTTGCAGCCGTGGTCGGGCCAGCCGGACACCCCCGGCTCGAAGAAGGCGCGGTAGACGATCAACTGGCGCCGGCCGTCGAACAGGTCGAGCAGGCTGGCCTTGCCCGCCGGCCCCTCGAAGGCATAATTCGTCTCCACCGCCATCCACGGCATCCGCCGGCGCTCGGCGGCCAGGGCGTCACGGGCGCGGGTCTGGGCCTTCTCCTTCACGAGCAGCTGCTCGTGGGCGGCCTCCCAGGCCTCGGGCGACACGACGGGCGGCGTGTCCATGGCGGTCTCTCTTCGTCCGGTCTCGGCTGATCTGGTCATGGCGTTTCCTCCGAATTCGGGCGAGGCCTTGCGGCCGAAGCGCAAGGCCGCTGATCGCCCGGTGTTGCTGGTGAGATAGGGTGATGCCGGGCCTTGGACAGCGGGAGTGACAAGTGTGGCGCGAGTCCCGTGCCGGCCCGGGACGGCTCGTAAACGCAATGTTCATTGCGCGCTCTACCGAATCTCGTTCATGATACGTTCCATGGAGCCCGCACCAGCAGATCTCGACGTCCTGGCGTATTGCCGCAGCCTCGCGCTGCAGCAGATCCAGATGCTCACGCGCCTGGCCGAGATCGGCATGCAGCTGGCCGAGGCCGAAGGTGCGCGGGCGCTGGCCGCCCAGTCCCAGGCCGCCTGGCCCAAGGCCGACGCGGCCGCGGTGGAGGCGGCCCGGGCCGAGGCGCAGGAGGCCGGGATGGCCTTCAGCCGCTTCTCCCGCTCGGTGCAGCGCTCACTCGCCCTGCGCAGCCGCGCCGCCGACCAGCTCTGTGCCCGCGAGAAAGTCCAGGCCGCCGACCGCGAGGCCGCCCAGCAGGCTCGCCGTGACGATCACCGCAACCAGGTCGAGAGCACCCTGGGCGAGATCATCTGGCAAGAGATCAAGGATCGCGATCGCGCCGCCACCCTCCAGGACGAGCTCGAGGAGCGGGTCGAGGATCTCTACGACAGCGACGAGCAGGTCGAGGACCGGCCGCTCGGCTCGGTGATGGCCGAGCTGGCCTGCGGCCTCGGCCTCACCGAGGAATGGCGCCTCTGGGCCCGCCCCTGGCAGACCACGCCGCGGCCGGCCCGGCCGGCCGGCGACGAGGCCGAGATCCAGGCCGAGCGGGCCCGGCGCCGGGACGCCGCCAGCGCCGCCGTCGAGCAGGCCTTCGCCAAGCTCGATCCGGCCCGCATCCCCGGGCTCAGGGCCGGGCTGGCGGTCCGGCTGCAGGAGGCCGATGTGGTCGGATGGTTCGACACCGAGACCATTTTCAGCATCGCCGAACGACTCTCCCGCTCCCTCGGCATCGACCCCTATCTCTGGCTCGACGATCCGGACGCTCCCGACACCGGGTGATCGGCGCGGCGTCGGCGCGGCGCAACGGTCCGGATTTTTCCTCTGGATCGATGCGGAGGGAGAGGCTCTCCTGTCCGCCTGCGCCGAACCGGAGGACTGCGGGCATGGGTGATTTCGCCAAGATCGTCGCGCTGGCGGCGGAGCGTCGCGGCGGCATGGACGTGCTCGAACGCGCCCTCGCCGAGACGAAATCGAAGACGCCCGCCGAGATCGCCGCCACGCCCGACGACCGCATCCTGGCGGAGATGACCCGGCGTATCTTCAACGCCGGCTTCGCCTCCAAGGTGATCGCCGCGAAATGGGATGGCTTCGAGGCCGCGTTCGACGGCTTCGATCCCCGCCGCTGTGCCGCGCTGTCGGAGGAGCGGTCCGATGCGCTGTTGAAGGACAGCCGCATCGTCCGGCACGGCGCCAAAATCCAGTCGGTCACGGCCAACGCCCAATTCCTGCTGGACCTCGCGGCCGAGCACGGCAGCGCCGCGAAATTCCTCGCCGATTGGCCGGATGCCGATTATGTCGGCCTGCTCGAGATCCTGAAGAAGCGCGGCAGCCGCCTGGGCGGCGACACCGGCATGCGCTTCCTGCGGGCGATCGGCAAGCCGGCCTTCATCCCGACCGGCGACGTCGTGGCCGCGCTGATCCGCGAAGGCGTCCTGGCCAAGGCGCCGGGCGGCAAGGGCGACTTCAAGACCATGCAGCAGGCCTTCAACCGCTGGTCGGCGGATTCTGGCCGCGACCTGACCGAGATCAGCCGCATCCTCGCCATGAGCACCGGCGACGTCGGCCACGGCCGCCGATAGAGCCGCGACGTTGGCCGCTCAGTTCAGCGGGATCGAGAGGTTCAGCGTCAGAGTCTCGACGCCCGGGTTCACGTCGCCGATGCCGGCGTTGGAGATGTGATGGAAGGCGGCGCCGATCCGCATCCGGTTGTCGAACTCCCACGCCGCCTCGATGCCGGTGCGGAATTCGAGGGTCGAGCCCATGTCCCGGCCGTCGCCGTTGAAATAGGCGCCGACCGCGGCATTCGGCGACAGGATGAAGTGCTCGCCGAAGCGGACGTCGAGCATGCCGCCGCCATAGACGTAGGTGGCCGACTCGGTGTTGCCTTCGATGCCGATGAAGGGCCGGATGCGCAGGAACTCCTGGTTGAACCGCAGCTCCACCCGGCCGATGCCGGCGCCGCCCTTGTCGCGGTCCTCGTGGCCCGGCTCGCCCTTGTCGTTCAGGATGTTGTAGTAGCCCGCGCCGAGCGTCAGCGACAGCGGCAGGTCGGTGGCGCCGTTGCCGACGCGGATGTCGCCGATGTCCGAATTCTCGCCGAGGATGCCGGCGGCGAGGATCGCGGCCGAACCGATGCCGATCCAGATGGGCACCGACTGGGCCTGCGCCGCCTGCACGGATCCGAGCACGACGGCAGCCACGGCGACGCCGGTCAGGAGCTTCTTCATTCCACACCCTTCATTCCTGCCGGAGCCAGGCCCCGGGGTTGGGGATGATTACGGGCGTGCGAAACCCGACGCAACGCTTTTCCGCCCGCTCACTGCGCCACGGCCGCGGTGTCCGGGCCGCTGTCGCCACGCTGGTCGAGGCGCAGCTCGATGCGGCGGTTGCGGCGATAGGCGTCGGGCGTGTTGCCGGTGTCGAGCGGCTGCCACTCACCGAATCCCGCGGCCGCCATGCGCTGCGGCGGGATGCCCTGGCTCGACAGGAAGTTCAGCACCGACAGCGCCCGGGCGGTCGAGAGCTGCCAGTTGGTCGGGAACGGCCCGCCGGTGATCGGCTGGCGGTCGGTGTGGCCGTCGATGCGCAGCAGCCAGTCGACATCGGGCGGGAACTGGGCCGCGATTCGCTTCAGCGTCCCGGCGAAGGTGGCCAGCTGCTCCTCGCCGCCCGGCTGCAGATCGGCCGAGCCGACCGGGAACAGCACCTCCGACTGGAACACGAAGCGGTCGCCGACCACCCGGACGTCCTGCCGGTCGCCGAGCACGTCGCGCAGCCGGCCGAAGAAGACGGAGCGCGAGCGATTGAGCTCGTCGACCCGGCGCACCAGCGCCTGGTTGAGGCGCGAGGTCAGGTTGGCGATCTCGACATCCTTGTCGCCGACCGTCTTCTCCGAATCGCGCAGCGTGCCCTCGATGTCCGAGAGCTGCTGGCGCAGCGCCGCCGCCTCGGCCGCCAGCTGCTCGCCGCGGCTGTGCTCGCTCTCGCTGGTCGACTTCTCGGTCGCCAGCGCCGCGGTGGCGCGGTCGAGCGTGCCGCTGAGCTCGGCGATGCGGGAGTCGAGCTGCGCTACCTGGGCGGTCAGGTCCTGCACGTCCTGCTGCGAGGCGGCGACCTGCGACTCCAGCGCCTCGGCGCGCTGCTGCCCGGCCTTGACGTCCTGCTGCGAGGCGGCGAGCTGCGTCTTCAGCGCCTGGGCACGCTCCTGTCCGGTCTTCAAATCCTGCTGGGCGCGGTCCCGCTCGGCCTGGGTGCGGTCCAGGTCGGTCCGGGTGCGATCCAACTCGGCGCCGAGATCCGAGGCCTCCTTGCGGCTGGCGTCCAGCGCGGTCGAGAGGTTGCCGACGGTCAGGTCGCGGTCCTGGGTGCCGGTGCGCAGCGTCGCCAGGTCGGATTGCAGCTGGGCCAGCTCGCGCCGCTGCCGCTCGATCGTCGCCTGGTTGTCGCGGATCACCCGCGTCGCCTCCTGCAGCTGGGCGTCGCGGTCGGTGGTGCCGCCGGTCAGGGTCTCGACCTGGGCGAGGGTGGTGCGCAGCTGCCGGTCGATGGCGTCGCGGTCCTGCTGCACGGCGGCGAGGCGGCTGCCGAGATCGGTCCGCTCGCGGGCGCTGCCCTCGAGATCGGCGGACAGGCGGTCGATCCGGGTCTTCAGGTCGCGCCCGCTGTCCTGCTCCAGCGCCAGCCGGTCGGTCAGCTCGGAGACCTGGCGGTTCAGCCGGCCGACGGTCTCGTCGCGGCCGCTGACCACGGTCGACAGGTAGAATTGCGAGGCCAGGAACACCATCAGCAGGAAGATGACGACCATCAGCAGGGACGACAGCGCGTCGACCCAGCCGGGCCAGACATCGACCTGGCGTCGATCGTTGAAGGAGAACCGGCCGCGCATCGCCATGCGTCAGCGCCCCTCGGTGCCTTCGGCCAGGGCGGCGATGGTGCGGGCCAAGAGCTTGATCTCGCCCCGGATCTCGCCGGAGAGCTGGATCCGGCCGGTCGACATCTCCTCGATCATCCGGCGCACCGTGGTGTCCAGGCTGCGGATGTGCTGGCGGGTCGGCTCGTCGATGCCGAAGCGGTCGGATTCGAGGGCGGTGGCGAGGCGGCTGAGCACCGCGGCGGTCGCCGCCTGGCCCTCGGCCAGCCTGGCCGTCATCGCCTGCTGGCTCTGCAGATGGTCGTCGATCGTCGCCAGCTGGGTGGCGACGGCGCCGAGCGCGCCACCCTGGCCGCGGCGCTCCTCCTCCGCCTGCACGGTCAGGCGGCGCAGCGCGTCGAGATTCTCTGCGGTCTGCGCCACCACCGATTCGATATAGGCGGGGAACACCGGCTCGCCGGCCTCGATCTCGTAGCCGCCTGCCTGCGGGCCGGCGGACAGGCGGGTGTTGGCCGACAGCCAGTCCTCGAGCTCGTTGTAGAAGCGGTTCTGCGCCTGGCTCGCCTGCAGCTCGAGGAAGCCCAGGGCCAGCGAGCCGGCGAGGCCGAACAGCGAGGCGCTGAAGGCCGTGCCCATGCCCGTCAGCGGCGCCTCCAGCCCATGCTTCAGGGTGGCGAAGGCGGCGCTGGGATCGGCGGCCTCCATGTCCAGCCCGGCGATCACGCCGCTGGCCGAGCGCACCGTCTCCAGCAGGCCCCAGAAGGTGCCGAGCAGGCCGAGGAAGATCAGCAGGCCGATCAGGTAACGCGAGATCTCGCGGCTTTCGCTGAGCCGGGCGCCGATGGCGTCGAGCAGGGAGCGCAGCGCCATCGGCGACAGGCTCAGCTCGCCCTGCTGCTCGGCGATCACCCGGGCGATCGGGGCCAGCAGGCGCGGCTGCACCGGCGCGATCCGGCCGCCCTGGGCGCGCTGCGCCAGATGCGCCTCGATCCAGCGGATGTCGGGCTCGAGGTTCACGACCGCCCGGAAGCAGAACACGATGCCGAACACGGTGGTGGCCAGGATCACGCCGTTCAGCGCCGGATTGGCCATGAAGGCGGAGGACACGCCCGGCCCCAGCACGGCCGCGACGATGGCGACGATGATGACGAAGGCCGTCATCCGGACCAGATACCGCCGCGGGCTGGACATCGCCGGGCGTATCGAGGTCGGGCGGGCTGCCAGGGCGGTGATCGACATCAGGCGGCTCTCTACTGGATCCGGAGGTCGACGCGGTCCGCGGGCTGGTCCGGCGGCGAGGTGTTGCCGAGCGCGCGCAGGGCGATGCGCTTGCTGTCGACGCCGCGGTCGATCAGGAAGGAGCGGATGTTGAGCGCGCGGCTGAGCGAGAGGCGGCGAGCATTGGCCGGGTCCGGCTTGGCCCCGGCATAGGCGCGGATCTCGATCTGGCTGGCGCCGTCGGCGGCCAGCTTCTCGACCAGGCCGGACAGCAGGTCGCCGGCCTCGGTGCCGATCTCCTCGGTGCCGGGGGTGAAGCGGATGCGGAAGCCGTCGCCGACGATCAGGCCGACCATGTCGCCCGGGGCCATCCCCGGCACGGCCTTGGCCTTGACGTTGGGGTCGGCGAAGCCGGCGCCCTTGACCACCACGTCGGCGTCATAGGCCGGCGCCGGCTCGTCGACCACGCCGGGCAGGGACGGGATGGCGGGCTGGTCCGGCTCCAGGAACGGGATCGGCCCGGTCACCGGCCCGGCCGAGGTCGGCACCGGCAGCGGCGCCGGGGGCGCGGCCTCGCCGCGGGTCAGGATGCGGGTGTCGAGCGGCAGGTCGCCGGCGGCGAGCGGATCCTCCGCCCTCGCGGTCGCCGCCCCCAGGATCAGGGCGGCGGGAAGAACCAGGACTGCCACGCGGGCCCACGCCCGCTGGTCGGTCTGCTGACGGTGGGCCAAGCCGAACCTCACAACGCTACGGACCATGGATCATACACCCGCATGCAACGGGGCGGACCATAGCCTAGCGGATAAGGGCGAAACAATCGTGAACCAGCGTCAGGACGCCAGCGTCAGGACGCAGCCGCGGCCTTCGGCGCGCGCGGGCCGCGGGCCTTGGCCATCGCCATGGCCAGGGTCTTGTGGATCAGCGCGTTGCCGGCCACCACCGTCTCCGCGGTCAGGGCCGGGCCCTTGCCGTCGATGTCGGTGACGAAGCCGCCCGCCTCCTGCACCATGACGATGCCGGCGGCGATGTCCCACGGGTTCAGCCCGGCCTCCCAGAAGCCGTCGAAGCGGCCGGCGGCGACATAGGCGAGGTCGAGCGAAGCCGCGCCCATGCGGCGGATGCCGGCGACATGCGGCATGATCATCGCCAGTTCGCGCTGATAGGCGACGCTGTCGCCGCGGCCCATGAACGGCATGCCGGTGCCGATCAGCGCGTCGGGCAGGTTCTTGCGGGCGGAGACGCGCATGCGCCGGTCGTTGAGGAAGGCGCCGGCGCCCTTCTCGGCCCAGTACAGCTCGTCGGACACCGGGTTATAGATCACCCCGGCCACCGGCACGCCTTCCTGCTCCAGCGCGATCGAGATCGCGAAATGCGGGATGCCGTGCAGGAAGTTGGTGGTGCCGTCGAGCGGGTCGACGACCCAGCGCCGGTCCTTGTCCTCGCCCTCGACCACGCCGCCTTCTTCCATCAGCCAGCCGAAGCGCGGGCGGGCGCGGGTCAGCTCCTCGCGCAGGGTCGCCTCGGCCTTGAGGTCGGCGGCCGACACGAAGTCGGCGGGGCCCTTGCGGCTGACCTGCAGGTTTTCGACCTCGCCGAAATCGCGGACGAGGCCGCGCCCGGCCTTCTGGGCCGCGCGGATCATGACGGTGATGAGGGGGGAACGTCCGGCCATAAGAGGAGATCAGTCCTTCGCGCGCTCGAGATAGGTGCCGTCGGCCGTGTTGATGACGATCCGGATGCCCGAGGAGACATGCGGCGGCACCATCACCCGCACGCCGTTCTCCAGCACCGCCGGCTTGTAGGAGGAGGAGGCGGTCTGCCCCTTCACCACCGGATCGGCCTCGGTGATCTGCATGGTGACGGTCTGCGGCAGCTCGACCGACAGGGCCGAGCCCTCATACATGGTCACGGTGCAGACCATGCCTTCCTGCAGGAAGCGCGCCGGCTCGCCGACCGTGTCGACCGGAACCTGGGTCTGCTCGAAGCTCTCATTGTCCATGAAGGTGAAGTGGTCGCCTTCCTGGTATAGGAACTGCATCTCGTGCTCGTCCAGCCGGGCCCGCTCGACCGTCTCCTGGGTGCGGAACCGCTGCTGCGTCTTGGTGCCGGTGCGGGCGTCGCGCATCTCGACCTGGATGACGGCGTTGCCCTTGCCCGGCTGAATGATCTCGATCTTGGTCACCAGCATCAGCTTGCCCTCGTATTCGAGGACGTTGCCGGGACGGATCGTGATGGCGTTGACCTTCATGGCGGATCTTCTGCAGATAAATGCGTTTCGCGCCCCACTGGCGCGCCGGGGCGGCACGACAGGGCGGCGCGATGGGCGCGGACCCTAGCAGCAAGTCCCGCCAAGGGCAACGTCGAGTCGGGGCCGCCATAGCAACGCTGCACCGCGCGCCGCGACCTGCTATCGAGGCGGCATGACGGGATCGGATCGAACCATGGCGATGGAAGCAGGCATCCGCGGGCTGCGCGGCCGCTGGTGGCAGAGCGGCGTCTATGCCCGCAAGCGGCCTTACCTGGAGGCGCGGGCGCGGATCACGGCCGCCGTGCGGCAGGTCTTCGCCGAGCGCGGCTTCCTCGAGGTCGACACCCCGGCGCTGCAGGTCTCGCCGGGGCTGGAGCCGCATCTGGTCGCCTTCGCGACCGAGCTGCGCGGCCCGCATCCGGACGACGCCCAGCGCCTGTACCTGCACACCAGCCCCGAATTCGCGATGAAGAAGCTGCTCGCAGCCGGGCTGGAGCGGATCTTCCAGCTGAGCCATGTGTTCCGCAACGCCGAGCGCAGCGCCACCCATCACCCGGAATTCTCGATGATCGAGTGGTACCGGGCGGGGGAGGGGTACGAGACGCTGATCGACGATTGCCGCGCCCTGTTCCAGGCGGCGGCACGCGCCGCCGGGCGAGACCGGCTGAGTTGGCGGGGGCAGGAGTGCGACCCCTTCGCCGAATGGCGGGTGCTGACGGTGCAGGAAGCGTTCCTGGAATTCACCGGCATCGACCTGCTGGCGACGGCGCCGGATCCGCTGAGCCCGGACCTGGCCCTGCTGAACGCGGCGACCACGGCGATCGGCATCCCGGCGCGCGACGGCGACCGCTGGGACGACCTGTTCTTCCGCGTGTTCCTGGAGCGGATCGAGCCCCGGCTCGGCCTCGGCAGCCCCTGCGTCCTGACCGAATACCCGGTGTCGATGGCGGCGCTGTCGCGGCCGAACCCGGCCGATCCCCGCACCGCCGAGCGATTCGAGCTCTATGTCGCCGGGCTCGAGCTGGCGAACGCCTTCGGCGAGCTGACCGACGCCGAAGCCCAGCGCGCGCGGTTCGAGGCCGACATGGACCTGAAGCAGCAGCTCTACGGCGTGCGCTACCCGATCGACGAGGACTTCCTGGCGGCGCTGGACCCGGACCGCGGCGGCGGCCTTCCCGATTGCAGCGGGATCGCGCTAGGGTTCGATCGCCTGGTGATGCTCGCGACCGGGGCCGACCATATCGACGACGTGCTGTGGGCGCCCGTCATCGGAACGATGGTCGCGCGCTGAACGTTTCGGCCGGGCTATACGAGGGGCCGTTCCGTCGATCCGGAGTTCTTGATGATCCTGCATCCCGACTGCGAGACGTATCTGGAGGCGGTGGAGCGGTGGCGGGAGAAGACGAGCATCCAGTCCTGGGCCGATATCGGGGCGGACCGGGCCAGGGCGGTGTTCAGCGAGCTGAAGCTGTCGCGGATGCCGAAGCTGCCGGAGATGGACCTCGTCGAGGATTATGAGATCGAGGGCCGGGCCGGCCCCCGCCGGCTGCGCATCCTGCGGCCGAGGGGGGCGGAGACGCGCCCGCTGCCGGTCGCGCTCTATTTCCACGGCGGCGGCTATGTCCTCGGCGGCATCGAGGAGAGCGAGGACGAGGCCCGGCGGATCGCCGCCAACACCCCGGCCTTGGTGATCTCGGCCAGCTACCGCCTCGGCCCCGACCATCCGTTCCCGGCGGCGATCGACGACGCCTATGACGCGCTGCTCTGGGCCGCGCATCACGCCGCGAGCTTCGGTGGCGACCCGCGCCGGCTGATGGTCGGCGGCACCAGCTCCGGCGCCGGCCTCGCCGCCGCGATCAGCCGGCTGGCGGCGACCGAGAACGGGCCGCGCATCGCGCTGACCTATCTGCTGTGCCCCTGGCTCGACATGACCATGAGTCAGCATTCGGTGCTCGATTACGGCGAGGGCTACGGGCTGGACCGGGTCGACCTCGAATGGTTCCGGCAATGCTATCTCGGGCCGGACGAGGCGCCGGACCACCCGCTGGCCTCGCCGATCCTGCACCCGATTCCGGCGCGGCTGCCGAAGACCTTCGTGCTGGCGGCGGAATGCGACCCGCTGCGTGACGAGGCCCGGGTCTATGCCCGGATGCTGAAGGAGGCGAAGGTGCCGGTCACCTATGTCATGGCGCCCGGCATGATCCACGCCTTCAACGCCCTGATCCACCTGATCCCCGGCGGCCTGCCGCAGATCGCCGCGATTGACGAGGCTCTGAGATCGATATGACGCCCGTCACGACATGAAGCGCAGGACGATCCCGCTGGAGGCGACGACGTCCGCGACCCAGGGCCCGACAAGATAGATCAGGGCCGCGGTGATCGCCGCGGCGCCGAAGAACACGGTCACCGTCAGCGGCGTGGCCGGCTGCTCGCTGTCCAGGCGCCATTTCACCGGCCCGACGGGCTGGTAGGGCGCTGATGGTTGAATCCGGAATGTCTTGGGGATTGCGATCACAGCGACCGCGGAGCCGACCATGAAAAGGTACATCAGCAGCGACAGCCCGATCGTCTCCGCGGCCGAGAGATAGACGTAATGGCCATGGCTGTTCGAGACGTAGATCAGACCCGACACCGGGTCCGGATGGGTCGGCCGCGTGACATGATACTGCTCGAACAGGATGAGATGCCCGGCGAAGCTGGTGACGGCCAGCGCCCCTCCTGCAGCGGCGATCGCACGTCTGATCTCCATGGCCGACCCGATCCGTGGCTATCCGAAATCCTGCTCGACCCTGAACCGGGTCCCGACCACGGCGGCGATGCGGATGCGGGTGCCGGCGGGCAGATCCGGGCCTTCCACGCCCCAGGTCGCGTCCGCGACCCGGATGCGGCCGACGCCGTTGGCGATCGGCTCGGTCAGCGTCAGCACCCGGCCGACATACTGCTCGCCGCGGCGGTTCAGCGTCGGCTGGTCGCTGGCCTCGGTGTGCGGCTTCAGCCAGACGCGCCAGGCCACGACGCTGACCACCGACAGCACGGCGAAGATCAGCACCTGGGTTTCCCAGCCGATCGACGGGACCAGCCAGGACAGCAGGCCGACGATGCCGGCGGCGATGGCGAGCCAGAGGAAGAAGGTGGCGGGCGCCATCACCTCGAGGATCAGCAGCAAGACGCCGGCGATCCACCACCACCAGAATTCCGGGCCCTGGACGATCATGCCTTCGGCCCCCACGGCCCGCCCTCGGGCGCCGGCGCGGCAGGATCGGCCGGCGGCCGCCGGGACGCCGGCGGCGGGTTCCCGTCGGTCCTTGAGCCAGAGGGGCCGAACGCTTCCCGCGCGATCTCGGCGATGCCGCCGATGGCGCCGATCACATTGGCGGCGTCGAGCGGCAGGAACAGCACCTTGTGGTTCGGCGCACTGGCCATTGCCTTCAGCGAATCGACATATTTGGTGGCGACGAAGTAGTTGAGCGCCTGGACGCTGCCATTGGCGATGGCCTCGCTGACCATGCCGGTCGCCTTGGCTTCCGCCTCGGCCGAACGCTCGCGCGCCTCGGCGTCGCGGAAGGCGGCCTCGCGCCGGCCCTCGGCCTCCAGGATCGCCGCCTGCTTCAGGCCCTCGGCGCGCAGGATCTGCGCCTGCCGCGTGCCCTCGGCCTCGAGGATGGTGGCGCGGCGGTCGCGCTCGGCCTTCATCTGCCGGCCCATGCTCTCGACCAGGTCGCGCGGCGGGGTGATGTCGCGGATCTCGATGCGGGTGACCTTGACGCCCCAGGGCTCGGTGGCGTCGTCGACCACCTTCATCAGCTTGACGTTGATCTGGTCGCGGTTGGACAGCAGCTCGTCCAGGTCCATCGAGCCCATCACCGTGCGGATGTTGGTCATGGTCAGGTTGATGATCGCGGTTTCGAGGCTGCCGACCTCATAGGCCGCCTTGGCCGCGTCCAGCACCTGGTAGAAGATCACGCCGTCGACCGTCACCATGGCGTTGTCGCGGGTGATGATCTCCTGCTGCGGCACCTCCAGCACCGTCTCCATCATCGACAGCTTGGCGCCGATCTGGTCGACGAACGGGACGATCAGGTTCAGGCCGGGGCGCAGGGTGCGGGTGTAGCGGCCGAACCGCTCCACCGTCCATTCTCGGCCCTGGGGCACCGACTTGACGCCCATGAAGATGACGACGATCGCCAGAACCAGGATGGCCAGGACGATGATCGCAAACGGCGAGATCGGCATGATGGAGTTCCGCTCCTCTTGGCGCGGCCGCAGTGTGCCATAGCGGCCACAGGGCCGGCCGGATTATTTCACCGGAACTTTGTGGCGGAATCGCAGCCGGGCGGGGCAACGTAGCAGGGCGACCCAGGGGGCCGGAGGCGGATCAGGGCTCGAACTGCTCCTTCAGGATCCGTTCCTCCAGCGTCTTGCCCGGATCGAACAGCAGGTGCAGCGACACCGAGCGGTCCTCGGCGATCTCGACCCGCGCCACGTCGCGCACCTCGGTCGAATCGGCGACGGCGCTGACCGGGCGCTTCGGCAGCTCCAGCATGTCGAGCACGATCTTCGCGCGCTGCGGCAGCAGGGCACCACGCCAGCGCCGCGGCCGGAAGGCGCTGATCGGCGTCAGCGCCAGGATGCCGGCGCCGAGCGGGATGATCGGCCCATGCGCCGACAGGTTGTAGGCGGTGCTGCCGGCCGGGGTGGAGACGATGGCGCCGTCGCAGGTCAGCTCCGGCATGCGCACGATGCCGTCGACCGTGATTCGCAGCTTCGCCGTCTGCCGCGTCTGGCGCAGCACCGAGACCTCGTTGATGCCGAGCGCCTCATGTACCGTGCCGTCGACCGTGGTCGCCCGCATCCGCAGCGGGTGCAGGATCACGGTGCGCGCCGCCGCCACCCGGCTGGCCAGATCCTCCTCCTGGAAATCGTTCAGCAGGAAGCCGACCGAGCCGCAGTTCATGCCGTAGATCGGCCGGCGCCGGTCGACGCAGCGGTGCAGCGTCTCCAGCAGGAAGCCGTCGCCGCCCAGCGCGACGATGACGTCCGCCGATTCCGGGGGGTGCTGGCCCCAGCGGGCGACGAGCCGGGCCTGGGCCGCCAGGGCCTCGGCGGAATCGGCGGCGAGGATCGCCATGCGCGGCGGGGCCGGATCGGGGGAAGCGAGGGTCATGGCCGGTGACTGTAGTCGAAGTGGAGCCGCGGTCCACCCCGGCCGTGAGGCAGTGTGAATCGGCCGTTCACGGTCGTTTCACGGAAGGTGGGGGAGAGTGGCCGGGTCATCAACGGGGAATGCCAGTGGGAGGGCAGTTGGATGATGATTCCGGCTTTGGTGGGAGTGTTCGCGACGGTCGCCGTGCTGCTGTCCCGGTGCGGCCTGAGCTTCGCGGTGGTGACCGCCGGCACGGCGCTGTCGGGGACCATTCTGATGCTCACCCTGTGACCGGCGGAGCTAGCCGCCGGTCACGCTCATGTGCCGCGCCACGGCGGGCTGCGTGTGGCGGCGGTCGATGAAGAAGTCGTGTCCCTTCGGCTTGCGCAGGATGGCCTCGCGAATCGCGGCCTCCAGCGCCGCATCGGTCGGATCGGCGCGCAGCGGCGCCCGCAGATCGGCGGCGTCGTCCTGGCCGAGGCACATATAGAGGGTGCCGGTGCAGGTCAGCCGCACCCGGTTGCAGCTCTCGCAGAAATTATGGGTGAGCGGGGTGATGAAGCCGAGCCGCCCGCCCGTCTCCTCGACCCGGACATAGCGCGCCGGCCCGCCGGTGCGATAGTCGGTCTCGGTCAGGGTCCAGCGCCGGGCGAGATCGGCCCGCACCTGCGACAGCGGCAGATACTGGTCCAGCCGGTCCTCGCCGCCGATGTCGCCCATCGGCATCACTTCGATCAGCGTCAGGTCGTGGCCGTTCTCGCCGCACCAGCGGATCAGCGAATCGAATTCGTCGTCATTGACGCCCTTCAGCGCCACGGCGTTGATCTTGACCTTGATGCCGGCGGCCTTGGCCGCGGCGATGCCCTCCATCACCTTCTCGAACTTGCCCCAGCGGGTGATGGCGAGGAACTTGGCCGGGTCCAGCGTGTCGAGGCTGACATTGATCCGGCGGATTCCACAGGCGGCCAGGTCCTCGGCGTGACGGGCGAGCTGGCTGCCATTGGTGGTCAGCGTCAGTTCCTCCAGCGCGCCGGTGCCGAGATGCCGCGACAGGCTGCGGATCAGCGTCATCACGTCGCGCCGGACCAGGGGCTCGCCGCCGGTCAGGCGCAGCTTGCCGACGCCATAGCGGATGAAGGCGCTGCACAGCCGGTCCAGCTCCTCCAGCGTCAGCAGCTCCGCCTTCGGCAGGAAGGTCATCTCCTCCGCCATGCAGTAGACGCAGCGGAAGTCGCAGCGATCGGTCACCGACACGCGGAGATAGCGGATGGCGCGGCCGAACGGGTCCACCAGCGGGGCGCTGGAGGCGGGGGACGGATCGATCCTTGGCGTCGGCATCTGGAGCGTCATATACGACAATATAGGACGCCCCCCCGGCGAACGCGATAGGCCGCCCTTCGCCGAACGCGTATGATTTTTCGCAATGTGAGAAGACGGCGGGGACCGATGATCCGCAAACTGGTGGGTGTGCTGCTGCTGCTGATGGGCGCGTTCCTGGCGTTCGGCGCCGGCAAGGCCGCCTGGGACCGCGAGCAGTGGCGCGAGGACGCGGTGGAGGTCCAGGGCCTGGTTGTGCCGCCCGGGGCCGGGGACCGATCGTCGCCGGCGCTGGCCGGGGCGCAGACGGTGGTGCGCCTGGGCACGCTGCGCGCCGTCTACGCCGCCGTCGACACCGGCCTGGCGACGGCGCCACAGCCGGGGCAGCGGGTGGCCGTGCTGATCGACCCCGACCAGCAGGACCGGGCCGTGCTGGACCACCCGCTGGCGATCTGGGGCGACCAGCTGATCGCCGGCGGCATCGGCTTGGTGCTGGCCCTCGTCGGCTTGGTTTGGATGCGCTCCCGGTCGCGCCAGCCGGTCGCGGCGGGGAGTGCCGCGACGGCAATCGCGGCGGCGCTGCGCCAGGTGACGGCGCGGCGGACGGAGGCCAAGCCTGCGCCGCAGAAACCGCCGCAGCAACAGGCCGCTGCGTCGTTCCGGGTCGCGCGCCCGGTCACCGCAGCGGCCGTGGTCCAGCGCATGCGCGACAGCCCGGTCACCGTGCAGCGGGTCGGCGAGCCGGCCGTGAGCCGCATCGTCGAGCGGCCGAGCGGCGTCGGCCCGATTCTGGTCGCCGCCCTCGTGGTGGTTGCCCTGGCCGTCGTCCTGGTCGCCGTGGCATGAGCCCGGCCGGCGCGGTCCCGCCGGTGCTCGGCGTGATTCTGGCCGGTGGCCTGGCCCGGCGCATGGGCGGCGGTGACAAGGCGCTGCGGCCGCTGGCCGGCGTCACGCTGCTCGACCGGGTGATCGCCCGGGCGGCGCCGCAGGTGGCGGCGCTGTGCCTCAACGCCAATGGCGACCCGTCCCGCTTCGCCCGCTGGGGCCTGCCGGTGGTGCCGGATGATGTGCCCGGCGCGCCGGGGCCGCTGGCCGGCATCCTGGCGGCGCTGGACTGGGCGGCCGTGACCAGGCCGGAGATCGATCTGATGGCCAGCTTTCCCTGCGACGCGCCCTTCGTCCCCTGCGACCTGGTGCCGCAGCTGGCGGCGGCGCGGCGCGACCACGGGGCGGAGATCGCCGTCGCCGCCTCGGGCGGCCGGACCCATCCGGTGGTGGCGCTGTGGCCGGTGGCGCTGCGCGGCGACCTGCGGCGGGCCCTGGTCGAGGAGGAGATCCGCAAGGTCGAGCGCTGGATGGCGCGCCACCGGACCGCGGTGGTCGAGTTCGCGCGTGACCCGGTCGACCCCTTCCTGAACGGCAACACCCCGGAGGATCTGGCGGAGGCGGAGCGCCTGCTGGCGCGGCATCCGGAGCTGGCATGACAGCCGAGCCGGTCTGCGCCGGCGACGCGCCGATCCCGGTCGAGCTGGCCGAGGGCCAGGCGGTGCGCTGGTGCGCCTGCGGCCGCAGCGCCGCCCAGCCCTTCTGCGACGGGGCGCACAAAGGCTGCGGCATCGGCCCGGTCGCCTTCGTGGCGCCCCGGGCCAAGACCTATTTCTTCTGCACCTGCAAGCGCAGCGGCCGGCAGCCCCTCTGCGACGGCCGCCATAACTTCATGGCGCCGAGTAGAGCCCGGTTGTGATCAGCGGGGTGGGCGAAGGTCGAAGGGGAAGGCGTAGTTGGCCATGCGGGCCGGGGGAGCAGGGACGGGTGACGCGGCACGCACCTTCCGCAGGAGCTCCCTGTCCACGGAGGCGGATCCCGAGGACTGGGTCAGCTCCACCGCGCTCAGGGTCCCGTCGGCTTCGATGGTCACCGTGACCGTGGCAAACGTCTGTTCCCGCACCAGCGAGTTGACCGACCTCATGCGCGGTCGAAGGTAGGCGCCGAGCCGGCTCGTGTAGTCCGCTTTCGCCTGAACGCTGGGCGCGGATGCGGCGGCGGGCGGAGGGGAAGCCTGCGGCGGCAGCGCCGCGGTCTCGGCGGGCGCTGCCGTGGGCTGCTCCGCCCGGCGCGGCTGCTCGCGCCGCGGCCGACGTTCGGCGCGGGGCTTCGGCTTGGTCGGCGGCGGCACCACCTCGGGCTGCACCACCTCCGGCTCCACGGCCTGGACGGTGTCCGGCACGGCGGCGACCACGGCCTCGGTCTCGCCGGTCGTGGTCACCAGCTCCGGCGGCGGGGTCTCCGGCGCCGGCTCCGGCGGCTCGACCTCGGCCGCCTCCGTCACCGGTGTCTCGGCCGGCGGGGGCGGCTCCTCGACGACGGTCTCGACCGGATCGGGCTGGGCGGTCTCGACCGGCTGGGTCGGCGCGGTCTCGACGGGCACCGCCTCGGTCGGCTCGATCTGCTCGGGCTGCGCGGTCTCGACCGGTTCCGCCGTGTCCAGCGCATCCGCCGGCCCGCCGAAGCCGGCCATCTCGATCGCCATCGGCGTCTCGGCCGGCGTCGGCTCGGCCGACCCCGTCAGGCTGGGCAGCAGCACCGCGACCACGCCGGCGTGAATCAGCGCGGACGCGGCATAGGCGACGCCGCGTCCCGTCACGCGCAACCGGGTCATGGCGCGGTCGGCGCGGCGCCGGCCCCGGTTGCAGCAGGCGCGCCGGCGGCAGCGGCCGGCTGGGGCGCCGCCCCCTGGGCGATCAGCGACACCTTGGTGAAGCCGGCCTGGCCGACCACGCCCATCGCCTCCATCACCTTGCCATAGGGCACGTCGCGGTCGCCGCGGACATAGACCATGGCGTCCGGATTGGCCTGGTGCGCCGCCTGCAGCGCCGCCGGGGCGGTCTCCGGCGTCAGCACCTGGCCGTTCTCGATCGACCAGGTGCCGGCCTTGTCGACGGTCAGGATCACCGGCTTCTGCGGCTGGCCGATCTTGGCGGCGCTGGTCTTCGGCAGGTCGACCGGCACGCCGACCATCATCAGCGGCGCCGCGACCATGAAGATGATCAGCAGCACCAGCATGACATCGACCAGCGGCGTGACGTTGATCTCGGCCAGCGGCGCGTAGTCGTCGCCGCCGTCGCCGGAATCGAGCAGGGCGCCGGCCATTACTCGGCGGCCTCGCGCCGGGCGGCGGCGGCACGCCGCGTGCCGGACAGGTGCTCGGCCATCTGGCCGATCGCGGTGATGAAGGTCTGGTTGATCCGGCGCAGATCGGTCGAGAACTTGTTATAGGCCATCACCGCCGGGATCGCGGCGACCAGGCCGATCGCCGTCGCGAACAGCGCCTCGGCGATGCCCGGGGCCACCACCGCCAGGCTGGTGTCCTGCGAGCTGGCGATCGAGGTGAAGCTGTTCATGATGCCCCAGACCGTGCCGAACAGCCCGACGAAGGGCGCGGCCGAGCCGATGGTGGCCAGGAACGGCAGCCCCAGCTCGCGCCGGCGGATCACCTCGCCGGCGGCGCGGCGCATGGCCCGCTCGATCCGGTCGCGGCATTCGGCCCGGCTCTCCTCGGGGTCGAGCGCCCGCCACTGGGCCAGGCCGGCCTCGACGATCGGCTTGGCCGGGTCGGCCGGGATCACGTCGACCTCGTGCTCGGTGTCGACCCGGCGGCGCAGCGCGGTGGCGGCGCGGCGCAACCGGCCGATGGTGAACAGCTTGTCGAGGACGATGCCCCAGCAGCCGATGGAGGCCAGCACCAGCAGCGCCAGCACGCCCTGGACGATGATGTCCGCCTGCTGCACCAGGGTGATGATCGAGAGATCGTGCGACATCGGTGGCCTCCTCAGCGCATCAGGGCGACGGGCAGGCGCGACCTGGTCTCGACCCGGTCGATGCAGTCGGCCACGGCACCGGCCTCGGTGCGGCAGTCGAGCACGTCGTTGACCAGGACCGAGCCGATCGCGTCGCAGGCCAGGCCCGAGACCTCGAAGGCCTTGACGCTGGTCTTGCGGGCGCGGAGCGGTGCCGCGTCGACCGCCAGGCGCTTGCGGATAGCGCCGTCGGTGCCGAAGAAGACGAGGTCGAGCTTGAACGACTGGTAGGCGTCGTCGCCGGTGCCGAACACCATGTTCACGGCGCAGTTCTGGCCGCGCGGCTCGAGCGTGTTGAGCTCCAGGCTGACGCCGTTCGGGGCCGCGGCGGGGGCAGCGGCTTCGGCCAGGGCCGGCGCCGCGGAGAAGGCCAGAAGCAGGGCGAAGAGCGCGGACACTGATTGGCGTCGGCTGGTCATGATGTCCTCAGAGCGGAACAAGGAAGGGCCTGTCGGATTGCGGATGGGAAATGACCTCGACCGGGCAGCCGAACACGGCCTCCACGGTCGCGGCGGTGAGCACCTCGGCCGGCGGGCCGGCGGCGAAGACACGGCCGCGGCGCAGCAGCACCACCTCGTCGGCGAAGCGGGCGGCCTGGTTCAGGTCGTGCAGGATCGCCAGCACGCCGGTGCCGGAATCGGCCAGGCCGCGGGCGACGCGCAGCACCGCGGATTGATGCGCCAGGTCGAGGCTGGCGGTGGGCTCGTCCAGCAGCAGATAAGTCGGCGCGGCGGCAATGGTCCCGTGGATCTGGGCGAGCGCCCGGGCGAACTGGACGCGCTGCTGCTCGCCGCCGGACAGCGTCGGGTAGGAG